>NZ_BAAGRO010000010.1:0-3192 GCF_054782915.1 Nocardioides hungaricus
GCCGTCCCTACGTCGGTAGGGACTCACTCACCGGGGCTGCTCGTACACCACTCTGCTGGACTCCACTGTGTCCCTCTTGAGTTGGTGGATCTGACTGTCGCAAGCCAAATCCTCCCTGCTCAGGAGGGCATTCTCGTTCTACGCCACGCTCAGGACCTCGACCGACCTCGGTGGATCAGGGCTGACCCGTCGCTTGGTCCTAATGGCCCTCGGGCCGAGCACGGCACGCTGTGCCCGGCCCGGGGGCCTTCGCCGCTTCATCGGACCGTCATCGATGAGCCGAGCTGGCTGGCCGGAGAGAACCCGCGAAGGCGCCGACCAACTCAACAGAAAGTCAACAGAAACTGCGGGATTCCAGGTGTTTCGGCGTGACTGAGCGCGATCGAGCCGCGCTTGCGCGCGCCGCGTTTGCCCAGGTCAGAGGCACTTTCGGCACGTTTCACACCTGAGAAGTGGGTGCGCACCCGCTCTGACCCGGATCCGCGAGTAGCGCGTGACTCGTGACCACGATCGGCTTCGCGGGGTGCTTGTCCAGCGGCGACGGTGCCGGGGCGCGTCGGTGTTCCCGGTGTCGTTCCGGGTGACGGTTCTCCGAGGTCCTGGCGGTGGGGATGTGGCGGCGGCGTCACGCCGCGAGGTTGAGTTCTCGGATACGGGTGAGCACGACCGGCAGTAGGTGGTCGCCGGGGGGCAGTCGCAGGGTCAGGGTGCGGCCGTGACGGACCAGGCGTGCCGGGACGCACAGCAGTTCGTGGCGGAGTCGGGCGGCGTGGGCGCGGCCGTTCTCGTCGATCCCGGTGAGTGTTTGGAGCAGGGTCGAGAGGTTCCCGGCGATCAGCGCGGCCCACATCCACACGGTGTTCACGCCATGGTCGCCGGAGGGGAGCTTGCGGAGCGCGGCGCCGAGTTTGGCCTCGCGGATCCGGTCCTCGATGTCGGTGCGACGCCGGAACCACGCCTCGACCTCGAGGATCGACTCGGCGTTGCCAGCATGGTCGTCGGGCCGGTCGTTGGCCGGGATGTTGGTGACGATGAAGGAGACCGCATACGCGTGGGTCGCGGTGCCCTCCAACGCCAGCGCGAGCTGACCGGCCTCGATGCTGCGACGTCGCCGCGACCGGGGGTCGGCCGAGATCTCCTCGGCATCGACCCGGACCCGCCGCACGATCGTGTAGGTGTCCTGTGGCCACCCCGCTGGGGCGTAGTCGACCGCGGCGACCTGCGCGCCCTGCATTCCGATCGCGTCGGTCCAGGCGTCCTCGGGAATCGATCGGTAGGCACGCCACATCGCGGTGTTCCGCTTCGCAGCGATCGCGAAGTCACAACCCTCCGCCACAGCCGCGTGAGCCAGGTCGGCGGTGAAGTAGCCGGCATCGACGCGGGTGCGCAGCCGATCACGTGCCGCCGCCTGGGCCCGGACGGATTCCGGGATCCCGGCCAACCCACGGCGCAGCATGTCCGCGGCACGCGGCCGGACGTCGTCGTTGCCGGCCAGCAGATCAGCAGCGACGGTGAGGCCGGCCTCGGCCCAAGTCGCCAGATGCGGACGACCCGATCGCTGACCGGCGTAGTTGTAGGCCACGCCCTGCTTCTTCGAGCCGTAGACCTCCACATCTGTGGAGTCCAAGTCCACCGTGACACTCGCGCCGAACTGGACCCGACGCTGGACCGGGAGCAGGTCAAAGGAACGCCTCGCGAGGTCAGCGATCGCGGTCTCGACCCCGGCCAGCTGCTCCGGGCCGAACCGGCGTGCAAGACCCGCCGCGGTCGTCGAGGCCAACACCGGCACCGCGGAGAGCTCGGCTGCGGCGACATCGGCGCGCTGGCGGTCCAACCCGACCAGCGCGTCAGCACCCAGTAGCTGCGACTGCGCCATCCCGACCAGCAGCTCGCCCGCAGACGCACCACGATCGCGCTTCTTGATCGACCCGATCGCCCGGTCGAACCGGCCCACCACGTCGAGCCTGTCGACGAACTCCGCGATCGCCGCAACCCCCGACGTCGCGGTCAACGATGGGTCCGGCGCGCCGATCCGTACACGCTTCCGGACCCGGCCACGACGACGTACTCTCTTCACCGACAAGGTGCTTCTCCAAACTGGACGATCGAAGGCTTCGCAACCCCGATTCTCCAGTCAGGACAGGCACCTTCGTCGTCTCCCGCGCCGCTCACACGGCCACTACTCGCGGATCCGGGTCTGACTAGGTCGTCAGTCCGATTCTGACAGGGCGGTCCAGCTGAAGGCGACCTCGATGGAAGCGATGCGCGCCCCGAAACGCCGGCTGTCCAACATCGTCTACAAGACCATGCTCGACGACGCCCTCAGACATGCCGGATCGGGCGCGGGGACGGGTCCGGGAGGGCAACGGGATAGCGACTCTGACTCCAGCGCGACCGGCTCACAATCCCAACACCGGCACTTCGGACAAGCCACTCCGGGACGAAGCCTAAACCCGCACTACCCAAGGTGTCTTGACACAGAGGGGTGCCAGAGTCGGATGTTGAGCCCACCCTGGCCCGGCTCGAACGGGCCGCCTCTCCCTCCGTGATGCTGGGCGGGCGGTTGGGGTGAACCGGCCCAGCGGAAGGTGCATTGCTCTGGGCCTACGGAGGGTTTCAACGGGCTCGCAAGGACGCGATCAGGAACGCTGTCGCTTTCCTGCGGATCCACTGTGCTGGAGCAGCGTCTCTCCGCGAAGCTCGCGGTTCACCACCTCGTGAGCGATCTCGCTGAGCTTGCGCCCGTGGTCGCGGGCATAGCCTCACGGCACCGTGAAGGCGTCGTTGATCTCCGGGCCCCCAGCGTGAGCGATGACCCCCTTGGCCTGCTCCAAGACGATGCGGCTCGTCAGCGCATGCTGGAGTTGGGAGTTGACCGTCACGTGGTCAGAGATGGCCTTCTCGTTGACGATGGCGACGCAGGCGACGTGCGCCAAGGCTTGGGCGAGGTCAAGGTCGCTGTCCTCGAGACGACCCACTCTCTCTCCGAACAGGTTGAGCGCACCGAGGACGTTCGTCCACAGCGACCGCGCAGGTCGCGGCGAGATTCGGGTGTTCCCGACGATTGGCTTCGCCAAGTCAGGCCGCAGGCGGCTTGAAACAACGCGGCACGCCTCTGGACGAAGAGTGGAGTCCAGCAGAGTGGTGTACGAGCAGCCCCGGTGAGTGAGTCCCTACCGACGTAGGGACGGC
>NZ_BAAGRO010000011.1:0-1459 GCF_054782915.1 Nocardioides hungaricus
CACCATCAACCCGGCTCGTGACCGCTGAAGTCAGCACCACACGTTCACAGTCGGTGGATCAGGGCTCAGTCAGGGTCGGCACCCGGCCCTGCTTCACCTGGCACCTGAACTGCACCGCGTTGCTACTATCGTGCATAGGTGATCATGCGAGTCGTAGGCCAAGGCCGCGGAAGGAACTGAGCGAGTGAAGCTTCGCGTCATCGTCGGTGCGCTGACCGCGCTAGCGATAGCCGTCATCCTTGGCATCCCCACCGGCATCATCGAAACACCGTTCTACACGCGCATGACGCCGGTTCTGTGGTGGAACTACCCGGTGTGGGCCACGTCATCTGCCCTCACCGGCGCTCTTGCCGCGACCTACGTCAGACAACCCGCCGAGATGACACAGATGACGCAAGGCGGCAAGACCTTCCTGGGGAACATGTTGTCCCTCTTCGCGATCGGCTGCCCGATCTGCAACAAGCTGGTGGTCATGTCGCTCGGCGTCAGCGGAGCTCTGACCTGGTTCGCGCCGGCTCAGCCCTTCCTGGCCGTCGGGTCCTTGGCCCTACTGGGCTACGCCCTCTGGCAACGCGTGCAACGGGCACGTGCGTGCCGAGTCAGCGTGCCGCACCACCCGGTGAACCGGGAAGGCCACATTGAGGCCGAGCCGACGCCCAGGTGACCCGATCGCCGCGGCGCGACCAGACAGCACAAGCCCGCGCAGCCGGCTCAAGCTTCGTCTGGATCGTAATCAAACTCCGAACCCCGGCGAACCCGCTGACCACCCAGCTAAAGGAGCCACGAAGTGCCCGTTATGTCAGCGATAGAAGGCGCCTTCTGCCGCAGCGCGCCCTGGCAGTATATGGCGCGTCGCTACGTCCTGCCGTGGGCAACGAACGGGATCGAGCTCAGCGGAGACGTCTTGGAGATCGGCGGCGGCAGTGGCGCCATGGCCGTAGGGGTCGCCAAGACCTACCCACAGGTCAGGCTCACCATGACCGACCTCGACGACGACATGGTCGCCACCGCCACCAAGGAACTGGCATCCCACACGCGGGTGACGGTCGAACGAGCGGACGTCACCGCGCTGACCTACGCCACTGCATCCTTCGACGCCGTCACCTCCTATCTCATGCTGCACCACGTCATCGAATGGCGTCCCGCCCTGAGAGAAGTCGCCCGCGTACTCAAACCGGGTGGAAGGTTCCTCGGCTACGACCTCACCACCACCCGGGTCGCACGGTGGGTCCACGCGGTCGACCGGTCACCCCACCTGCTTATCGCCCCCCACGAACTCACCGACGCGCTCACCACACTCGGATTCACCGAGATCGCCGTCGAGACATCCGCCGCGGGACACTTGATGCGATTCCGGGCCCTCAAGCCGACCGGCTAACGCCGACCCCTGTCGAGCAATAGTCAATACCTGTGGACGGCGTGTTCACGCGACCTGCTGCTCACCTCCTGATTCGTCGGC
>NZ_BAAGRO010000012.1:0-1676 GCF_054782915.1 Nocardioides hungaricus
CTAGACAGGAACGGCGTGTTCTCACTCCAAGGCGCGCTCAACCACCCACGGATGCGTCACAAGAGCCATATTGGAGCTGTTCGGAGCCGATCGCCAGGCCACCGATGCGCGAGCGATCCTCGTCGCCACCCAGACCGTCGAGGTCGGGCTCGACCTGGACGCGACCGCATTGGTCACCGAGGCCGCCTCGTGGGACGCCCTCGTCCAACGACTTGGCAGGCTCAATAGACGAGGAGAACTCGACGCGTCGCAGGCAACGATCGTCTACGACGACGTGACCACGGGTCCGGTCTACGGCACCGCGCGAGACCGTGCGTGGGAGTTCGTGCGAGCACGGGTCGGGGAGGGGGCGGGCCTCGACGTGAGCCCCTTGGCCTGCCGCGACCTCAACTCCGCTGTGCCGGAGTCGGCGTACGTCGCGCGCACCCCACCTCCGCTGCTGCTGGCGGTCCACCTCGATGCCTGGACGCGCACGCAGCCGGCGCCCACGAACGATGCGCCGGTCGGTCCCTACCTGCACGGTCTCGCCCGGACCACCGCATCGGTCAGCCTGGCCTGGCGCGCCTCCTTGCTCGACCTCACCGGCGATCGAATCGCCGAGGACGCCGCCACCCAGGTGATCGACGCGGTTCCGCTCCGGGCCGCCGAGACCATCGAGCTCCCGATCAGCGCTGTACGTCGATGGCTGGTCGGTGAGAAGGCCGTTCCCCTCAGCGATTGGGACGACTGGGACGATCTCGACGAGTCGGTGAGCGTCGCTACTGACAGGCGCGTCCTACGTCGTACCACCGCCGAGGACGGGAGTGCCTCGTGGGTGTGGGCCGATGCGAGCGATCTACGTCCGGGCGACCAGCTGATCGCACCGTGCGAGCTGGGCGGCCTCGACCGGTACGGCTGGAACCCGTCGGCGACCGAGCCGGTCGCCGACGTGGGCGAGTACGCCGCGTTCGAGCAACGACTCCCCGTGCTCAGGCTCGATGCCGGCCTAGGCGGGCGGCTCGGTATCGAGGGAATGTTCTCGCAGGACGACCTGTCGGAGTTGCGGGAGGCCCGCGACTCCGACGACGCCGACCGCCCGACGGCTGTGTCGACAAA
Organism: Nocardioides hungaricus; assembly: GCF_054782915.1. Taxonomy (NCBI): domain Bacteria; kingdom Bacillati; phylum Actinomycetota; class Actinomycetes; order Propionibacteriales; family Nocardioidaceae; genus Nocardioides; species Nocardioides hungaricus. The sequence goes on from NZ_BAAGRO010000012.1 coordinate 1,096, forward strand.
GGTCCGAGACCGGATCGTCGCGTGGCTGCGCGCGGCATCTTCCGCCGAGACCCCGTGGACGGCGGAGGACCTGAGCAGCCTGGCAGCCGTTCTGGCTGACGGACAGGTGGAGGTCGCGCGCGACCGACGCCGCTGGCGGCGCCATGAAGCGGAGGCGAAGGTCTACCCGGCGGAATTTGTGCTCCGCCCTCGGACCAGACCCCAGACGGCGGCCGGTGCGTTCACCGACGATGTCACCGACGGGACCGTCCGCGGCGGATCTCGGGTCACGCTGAGGTCGCACCTGGCAGACGTCGGAGGCCGAGCCGGCGCCATCGCTGCCGCGCTGGGCCTGTCCACCGACTTGCAGCAGGTCGTTGTCGATGCCGCCCGGTGGCACGACCTCGGCAAGGTCGACCCGCGGTTTCAGGCGCTGCTCTTCGACGGCAACGCTCTCGCTGCCGAGGCGGCGCCAGAGCCGCTCGCCAAGTCCGGCATGCCGCCTGCGGCGTCCGAACGTCGACAGGCAGCACTCAGCCCTGATCCACCGATGAGGTGTGGGCTGTGAGCGTGGCGTAGAACGAAGAATCCCTTGTAGGGGT
>NZ_BAAGRO010000013.1:0-17083 GCF_054782915.1 Nocardioides hungaricus
TCTTCTTCGGCATGCTGCTCATCCTCCTGGACTCAAACAGGAGCGGCATCAAACCTGGGGCGCTTCAAGGTGGCTCGTGGCCTTGCTGAGGATGGGTGTTGTCGAGACACCAACTCAGAAGGACACGAGCCGTGAGCGAGCCTACGCGGCCGCAGCAGACGCATGAGCGTGACGCTGCGAGCCTGATCTTCAACCTGCCCGGATACGAGGTGATCGACGCGGTCGATCTGCCGTGTGGGGGTCGGCGGGTGGTGGTCGCTGAGTTTTCACGGCGCCGGCGGTCCGTATCCGACACCCCACGGGACCCCGGCGTCCTCGAGCCGCAAGATCGCCGAGCTCTTCCCGCCGGAACAGCTTCCATGCGAGCCCGCAATGACCTCGAGCAGGGAGGGTCGCACGGGCTGGTCGTCGCGGTTGGATGTCATCGGTGCTCTTCGCGCTCGTGATCGGTGGCAGTGTCAGCAGCAGCCGCGGTTGTCGTCACTCGTGGTGGCGGGATCGGGTCGGTATCGGTTGAGTCGGCCCGTGGTGATGGCGGCGCCGATATGGGAGGCGTCGGCGACAGGGACTACTTCGGCGTCGGGGTGCTGCTCAAGCCAGGGTTTGGCGTCCTCGGGCGAGGTGAAGTAGTGCACCTGGTTGCAGAACGAGGAGCGGATCCGGTACGACGACGAAGACCCTGCGCTTCTACGAGGAACAGGGGCTGCCCCCGACGGCCGAGCGCACCCCGGCCGGCTACCGCGACTACACCCCCGAGACCGCGGACCGGATCGACTTCATCCACCGCGGCCAAGCCGCCGGGCTCACCCACGCCCCGATCCGCCAGACCAGATCCTCGACATCCGCGACGACGGCCAGGCCCCCTGCGAGCACGTGCGCGACCTCCTCGACGCACGTCTCGAAGACATCGAGCAGCAGATCACCAACCTGACCGCGCTCCGCGACAACATCAGCGAGCTCCGGGACGACGCCTCCGACCCGGAGCCTGACACCTGCAGCCCCCACCAGGTCTGCCAGCACCTGTAGGACAGCACACTCGACCGCACCGGACATTGCGGCGGGAACGTTGGTGTCCCAGCTATCCACCAACGATTCCTTGTACTAAGTGGGTGAATCGCTCCAGGTTTCGTGGAGGCCAACATCAGACCCGCGATTCAGGTGATCCTCACGTCACGGACGCTGTCGGGTTCGCCTGCGACCCGGTGAAACGCGCCGTGGGACGGTAACCGCAATCACCTCGACGAGACCACCGTTTGCACGCCGACAGCACATCTTGTGGTCTGGCAGAGAGTCTTGCTCACAACTGCTTGACGCGGAGCCGTAGGGAGTTGGTGATGACGCTGACCGAGGACAACGCCATGGCGGCGGCGGCGATCATCGGGGACAGTAACCACCCGAAGGCGGGGTAGAGAACGCCGGCGGCGATAGGGATGCCGGCGACGTTGTAGACAAATGCGAACATCAGGTTCTGCCTGATGTTCGCCATGGTCGCCTGGGAGAGCTTCCGGGCTCGGACGATCCCGGTGAGGTCGCCCTTGAGCAGGGTGATCCCGGCGCTCTCGATGGCCACGTCGGTCCCGGTGCCCATCGCGATCCCCACGTCGGCGGCGGCCAGCGCGGGTGCGTCGTTGACGCCGTCGCCCGCCATGGCGACAACACGGCCCTCGGCGCGGAGACGGGTGACGATGTCGCTCTTGTGGTCGGGAAGCACTTCGGCCTCGACCCGGTCGATGCCGAGGCGGCGTGCGACGGCTTCGGCGGTGACCCGGTTGTCGCCGGTAAGCATGACGACCTCGATGCCCTCGTCACGTAGCGCTTCGAGGGCGGCCGGGGTGGTGTCCTTGACCGGGTCGGCGATGGCGACGATTCCGGCGACCTGTTCGTCGACGGCGGCGAAGATCACGGTCGCGCCGTTGACGCGGAGCCGGTCGGCCTCAGCCGCGAGAACATCGGTGTCGATGCCGTTGTCGCCCAGGAAGGTGGCGCTGCCGAGCAGGACCTGCCGGTCCTCGACGGTGCCGAGGACACCCTTGCCGGTGGGCGAGTCGAAGTCGGAGACGTCCGGAATGGTCAGGCCGGCGTCGGTGGCGGCGTTGACGACGGCCATGGCGAGGGGGTGTTCGGAGGCGCGCTCGACGCCCGCCGCGAGCCGAAGCAACTCCTCGGCGTCGTACCCGGTTGCCGGGACGATCCCGGTGACCGACGGCTTGCCCTCGGTCAGGGTTCCGGTCTTGTCCACCACCAGCGTGTTGACCTTCTCCGTCACTTCGAGCGCTTCGGCGTTCTTGATCAAGACGCCGAGCCCGGCGCCCCGTCCCACGCCGACCATGATCGACATCGGCGTGGCCAGGCCGAGCGCGCAGGGGCAGGCGATGATCAGGACGGAGACGGCCACGATCAGCGCGTGCGCCATACGGGGTTCGGGCCCGACGACAGCCCAGACGAGGAACGCGACAATGGCCACGACGATGACCGCGGGCACGAACCAGGCGGCCACCTGGTCGGCCACCCGCTGGATGGGCGCCCGTGAGCGTTGGGCTTCGGCGACCATCTGAACGATCCGGGCGAGCATGGTGTCGCGGCCAACCTTGTCGGCGCGTACGACTATCGACCCGGTCTGGTTGATGGTGCCACCGATGACTGTGTCGCCGGTGGTCTTGCTGACCGGCATCGACTCCCCGGTCACCAGGGACTCATCCAGTGAGGAGCGGCCTTCCTCGACCGTCCCGTCCACGGGGACCTTGTCCCCGGGGCGGACCCGGAGCCGGTCACCGACCTGGACCTTATCGAGGGTCACCTCCTCGTCGGTGCCGTCCGGGTTGATCCGGTGGGCGGTATCGGGGGTCAGGTCGAGCAGGGCACGGATGGCCCCCGAGGTCTGCTCGCGGGCGCGCAGCTCCAACACCTGGCCAAGGAGGACCAGGGTGGTGATGACCGCGGCGGCCTCGAAGTAGACATCGACCGCGCCGTCCATCCGGAAGGCGTCGGGAAAGATGCTCGGGGCGACGGTGGCGACCACGCTGAACAGCCAGGCGACCCCGACGCCCATCGCGATCAGCGTGAACATGTTCAGCTTCAGGGTCCGCACCGAGACCCAGCCACGCTCGAAGAACGGCCAGCCCGCCCACAACACCACCGGTGTGGCCAGCACGAGCTGGACCCAGGCCGAGGCCCTGGCAGACACGAGGTTGTGGATCGCCGGAACCAGTTCGGCACCCATGCCCAGCACGACGACGGGGATCGACAGGGCGACGCCAACCCAGAACCGGCGGGTCATGTCCGCCAGCTCGGGACTCGGCCCGCTGTCCGCGCTCACCGTGACCGGCTCGAGAGCCATCCCGCAGATCGGGCACGAACCCGGCCCCGGACGCCGGATCTCCGGATGCATCGGACACGTCCACTCCGTGGACTCCCCTGCTGCCGCAGCCGCACCTGCCTCGGGTCCGGTTACGTGAGCGGCGCCGTGATCGGTCTGATCGGATCGGCCCGTGTGTGTGGCCAGGAAGGTCTCAGGGCTGTCCTCGAACTTCGCCTGGCAGCGCTCGGAGCAGAAGTGGTAGGTCTGCCCGTCGCGCTCGGAACGGTACTGGCTCGTAACCGGGTCCACGTCCATTCCGCAGACGGGATCCTCGACGAGGGGCGACTTGGCGGATGGGTCGCGCTGGAGTGAGTCGCTCACGCCTCCAATATACCCCCCTTGGGTATACGGTCAAGAGCGTGGCGACGCCCTGGCCGGCCGCCGTGACGAGTGGCTGGTCTCAGGGCACGCGCAACACGATCACCTGGTCGAGCTCGAGTCGGAGGTCGTTGGGGTCGCCGGCGACCGGCGTTCCGTTGCTGGTCAGGTTGACCTGCTGGCCGTCTGTCGCCTTGACCCCACCGATCTGGGTCGGAGTCAGGGTGACGCCCCATTGCGTGAACAGTTGGCCCAGCGTGAAGGTCTGCCCGGCGGCGTCGGCCTCGATGTGGATGGTCCCGTCGGTCTCGTGGGTGTGGACCGCCGACATGGCGCCGGTGGTGGGGTCGACGCCGATGTTGGCCGGGATCGGCACGTCCTTGCCGTCGATGACGATCCGAAGCCGTGGGTGGTAGTGCTCGGCTGTTCCCATGGGCCCCAGGTCCAGGCCGGCACTGGCGACCCGCGCAGGGACGTCGGTCGGTGCCGGCCACGGGGGCATCAAGGCCTGATCCGCGACCGACCCGCCAGACTCCTCGGCCCGGCTGGAGGTTCTGTCGTTCGCTGGGTCGCTTCCGCAGCCCACGAGCAGGCCGAGGAGAAGAGCGCTGATGATCTGGGCGGCGGAGATCCGGCGAGGTACTGATCTGCTCCGTGCGTGGGACAGAGTCATGGGGTTCCTTCTGACGAGGTAGCGGGCGGCGGATGGGGCGGTCCACCGAGGCGGGCGTCGTCCGCGCCCGTGTGCGGCGAGATCGGCGTGGCCCGCAGGTGATCTGCGGGCCACGCCTGAATCAGCACCTGGGCCGTGGTCAGGACCCGAGGAGGTCCTCCATCTGGGCGATCTCGGCGGTCTGATCGGCCTCGATCTTCTTGGCCAGGGCGATGGCGTCGGGGTTCTCGCCGTCCTGCTGCTCGGTCTTGGCCATCTCGATGGCACTGGTGTGGTGCTTGATCATCATCTCGAGGAACATCTGGTCGAACTCGGTGCCGGTGGCAGCGCCGAGCTTCTTCATGTCGGCGTCGCTCATCATGCCGGACATGTCGCTGCCGGAGTCCATCCCGCCCATCGAGTCGGCGGAGGAGGCCTCTTGGCCCCAGTCCTGGAGCCATCCGGTCAGGGTGTCGATCTCGGGGCCTTGAGCGGCCTTGATCCTGTCGGCGAGTTGCTTCACCTCGGGGCTGGAGGCGCGGTCCTGGGCCATCGTGGCCATCTCCACGGCCTGTTTGTGGTGCGGGATCATCGACTGGGCGAATGCCACGTCGGCGTCGTTGAATTGCGCGCTGCTGTCGGTGGTACCTGTCGAGCCGGCGGAGCCGGTGTCGCTGCCGCAGCCGGCGACGGTCAGCACCGCCACGACGGCAAACGCGACGAACGTGAGTGTCTTCTTCATAGGTGGATCTCCTTGAATGGTCTGTCGAATGAGGGCGTGCGGAACCAGCGGAGCCACGGTGTTGGTGCTCCGCGAGCTGCTCAGCAGCGCTGGATCGACAGCCTGACCAGGAAGGGCGGGTCGGGGTCCCGACCACGTGGAAGAATCGCCCTGGCAGGTCGGGGCAACCACCACACGACTGGCGCTACTCGTGCCCGTCGCAGGAGCCGCGCAAGGGCCAGCAATGCGGCGCCGAGGATGGCCAGGCACATGGTGCCCATCGCCATCCCACCGCTGTCAGAACCGTGGCCGGAACCGGTGGCGGCCTCGAGCAGATCCTCTGCCTGGTTGCCGACCCACAGGCCAGCATCCAATACGATTCCCGTAGGGATCGCGGCAAAGTCGGAGGCGTCCATGCTCATCGAAGACATCGGGGACGCCGCCATGAGCGCCGGCGGAGCTATCTGCATGCTCATGCCTGCGGCACCATGATCGCTGCCCTGCCCACCACCCAGAGCACTGGCCTGTCCAGTGAGTCCGTGCATACCGAACAGACCGGCGAGCACCACGATCAGTCCAGTCAACCGCAGCGCGTGCTGCACTGAGGTCGGGACGAGCACGGGCAGGGTCACGCCCCGATCGTATCGACCAGGTGCCTGACGCCGGCCGTGGCGTTTCTCGGGGCTAGGCGACATCACCGGGGTCGGGCCGGAGTCCGGCCAAGAGTTTGACCCCCGCTGGTCAGCACGTTGAGGGCGACGAGGCCCACCACTTCGGCGATCTTTCGGTCGCTGAACGAATTGAGAGCCCAGCACCTGAATTGGCTCGTCATCGATCGCTGGTGATGGCCATTGTGGTCGGTCAGGATCGGACGAGGCGGGCGATCGCGTCGGAGGATTCCTTGAGCTTGAGCTCGGCCTCGTGCCCGCCTTGACGGGCGGCGTCGACCACGCAGTGGGCCATGTGTTCATCGAGCAGGCCGAGCGCCACCGACTGGAGCGCCTTGGTCATCGCGGAGACCTGGGTGAGGATGTCGATGCAGTACTGCTCCTCCTCTACCATCCGCTGCAGGCCGCGCGCCTGGCCCTCGATGCGGCGCAACCGCTTGAGGTAGTCGCTCTTGGTGTTGTTCGCGATGTAGCTGTGCTGGTGCCCAGCCTTCGAGGCGGGCTGCTGCTCAGCTGCCGGTTGAAGTTCGGTCATCGCGGTGTCCTTCAGGATATCGGTCGGAGTACTGCACCAGGGTACCCCCCTCCGGTATCACCTATGGTGCTCTCCTGTCGGCTTCTGACTGGGACGTTCCTCGCTCATCAGCGCTGGCTCCCCCTTCGAAGCGAGACCCTTCCTGGCAGTGACGTCGCTTCGGTACGTGCATCCGCAGTAGGGTGACAGCGTCCTCGGCGGCTGGGTCGAACGGATCGCCGGCGGCGCCGTCATCGGCCGCGCCCTCGTCAACGTGATCGACCGGGCACGCGACGGCGTGGTCACCGACTACCTGCACACCGGCTGGTGGCCCACCTTCAACCTCGCCGACACCTTCCTCGTCACCGGCTTCATCGTGGTCGCGCTGCTCCACTCCCTCCCGGAACGCACGAGCACGATGCCGGCGTCGACCGAAGAGGCGACGGAGACCCAGACTTGATCGCCTCCGCGTTGCAGGCAACGGGCCTGTTCCTGGTCACCAACATCGACGACATCATCGTCTTGTCCCTGTTCTTCGCAGCGGAGCCGGAGAACGAGGGACCACGACCAGAATCGTCGCCGGGCAGTACCTCGGCTTCGGCGGCATCCTCCTCGCCTCACTCGCCGTGACCTTCGGAGCGGGGCTGTTCCTTCCCGACTCCGCCATCCCGTACTTCGGGCTCATCCCCCTGCTTCTGGGCGCCTACGCTGCCTGGCGGTACGGCGCAACGGGGACCACGACGACGACGCCGTCGTTAACAAGCCCCTCAGTGCCCTCACAGTGGCCGCAGTCACCTTCGCCAACGGTGGCGACAACATCGGCGTCTACACACCAGTCTTCCTCGCGGTCGGCACCGGCGCCCTCGTCGCCTATTGCGCCGTGTTCCTGGCGCTCGTCGTCGTCCTCGTCCTTGCCGCCAAGTTCATCGCCACCCGCGAACCGATCGCCGAGGTCCTCGATCGGTGGGAGCACGTACTGTTCCCGCTCGTCCTGATCGTGCTCGGCCTCGTCATCCTGATCGAGGGCGGCGCATTCGGCCTTTGACGGCTGGAATGCCACCGCCAGCCCACAGACGGAGACCTGGTGACATTCAACGGCGTCCCGCGAGAGCGCTCAGGATCTGTTCCCTGGTGGGAAGGTCCAGCCGACAGCGCGTTGCGCCGGTCGCTGGTTCGCCGGTAGTGACGTCGAGTCCGTCAATCAGGAGGGTCGGCGACGGATAGGGCCCGACCCGCAGGTCCACCAACCCGGTGTCGCCGGCCTGCGCCTGGCACTCACGCACGAGCTGAACGACGCGATCGACCAGCGGGCAGTCAGGGACGTGCAGGATCCGGATCCGGCCCGAGGGGACGTCGGTTTCAGCGCGTTCTTTCACGGGAGCCGCCGATCAAGTCGGCGAAGGAGCGGACCGATCAGCGACCAGTCGTGCATGCCGAGTCGTATCACCGCCGCTCGGATCCTCCGAACGAGGTGGCGACCCTGCGCGGCGATCCCACTACGGTCGGCATCCGCCTGCTCAACCGCCCGGCGATTGGCCCACCTCGCGCAGTCGAAGCACAGGCCGACCTCAGGGTGGGCACCGAGCCGCACGAGATCGGACTCGTCAAAGGTCTCCCCGCAGCACCAGCACGAGGGTCGATCCTGCGCCGCCTCGAGGCTCTCCGCTCTACTCACTCCTCGATGATCGCTCGCGGCGCAAGGAACGCTCACGGAGTGGCCCGCCGACGCACCGAAGCGGTCGGGTCGGAACCCATCGACGGCCTTCCCCAGGCCAGCGAGCCTGCGACAAAGACCCCGCCGTAGGCGGCGAGCATCCGGCCGAAGTTGGCATCGGACTGCAGGGTTGCCACGAAGCAGTAGAGGCCGAGGGCGATGATGCCAGCGCCAATCCACGTGACCCGCGGTGTTCGCGGACGCCACGTGACGGTCGGCGGTGACCCCTCTCACGGTGTCAGGCGTCGCCTGCGTGTCGGGTGAGAAGGTCCGCGACTCGGTCGTTGATGTGGTCGCGCAGAGGGCGGATCGCGTCGACGGCCCAGCCCTGTGGGTTGGGGAGGTCCCAGGTCTCGTAGCTGACACCGTCGACCTGCGGGAGGTCGAGGCCAGGCTTCATCGCGACGACGACGGTGGCCTTGCGCACGAGGTCTTCAGTGAGCTGGGTGGGGACGTGACCGGTGTCGTCGATGCCGAGCTCCGCGAGGCTGGCAATGGTGCCCTCGCTGGGCTGGTCGGCGGGGGCAATGCCGGCCGAGGCGACGTCGGCCCGTTCGCCTGCTTGGTGTCGGGCCAGGGCCGCGCCGAGGGCCGAGCGACCAGCGTTGTGGGTGCAGACGAAGAGCAGGGTTGGCTTGGTCATCAGTTCTCCATCGTGAGGGTTACGCGCTCGAGAGCAAGTCGGTGTTCCTTGACCCAGGCCTGGGTGGCCATCTGGACGGCGTCCCACGGTGAGCCGAGGGGCGGGGTATAGGAGAGGTCGAGCTCGGTCATGCCGGAGACGCTCATCTCATGGAATAGCGCGGTCGCAAAGGTGTCGACGCGCTTGGAGATCTCAGCGCTCTTCGAGCCAATGAGTTGGGCGCCGAGGAAACGACCCGTGACGGCGTCGCCGGTGATGCGGATCGAGATCGGGGGTGGCGCCTGGGTAGTAGGCCTTGTGGTCGTCCGGGTTGGCTGTGGTCGAGACGGGCGTGAAGCCGGCGGCGATGGCCTCGTGTTCGCGCAGGCCGGTTCGGGCGGCGACTAGGTCGAAGACCTTGACGACCTGGGTGCCGAGTGAGCCTGCGAACGTGACGGATCCGCCGACCGCGTTTTCGCCGGCTACGCGGCCCTGTTTGTGAGCGGTGGTGCCCAGCGGCAGGTAGGTGGTGCCAAGCAGACGGTGGTGGGTGACCACGCAGTCGCCCGCGGCCCCGACGTGCGGGAGTCCGGTGGCCATCGTCTCGTCGACGAGTACGCCGCCGCGCGGACCGGTCTGAGCTCCGGCCTGGACGAGCAGATCGGTGTCGGGGCGAACGCCCACGACGACCAGAACGAGGTCGATGTCCCACGAGAGGGCTTCGCTGTCCGTGGTCTTGCCGTCGACGTGGAGGCCGGCATTGGTCTTGGTGATGCGGGTGACGGTGGCGTTGGTGTGGACGTCAACGCCGTGCTTGACCAGCTCGTCGTGGACGAGCGCGCCGAGCTCGACATCAAGGGTGGGGAGCACTTCGGAGAGCATCTCGACCTCGGTGACATGGATGCCGCGCGTGGTGAGGCCTTCGGCCATCTCTAGGCCGACGTACCCCGCACCGACGATCAACGCGTTCTTGGGCTGGATCCGGTCGAGGGAATCCGTAAGGGCGAAGGTGTCGATCATCGAGTGCAGGAGATGCACACCGTCGTCCGAGCCGAGCGTGTCGAGGCCATCGATCGGTGGGCGGATCGGGACGGCACCGGTGCCGACGATCAGCTCGCCGTACTCAAGGGTGTCGTTGCTGCCATCAGGATTGCGGACCGCGAGGCGCTGTCCGCAGACGTCGATCGAGGAGGCCCAAGTGTCGAGCCGTAGGTTCATGCCGGTGGCTTCGAGATCGGCGTGGGTTCGGTGGGCGAGGTTGCGCCAGTGGGTGACCTCGCCGGAGATGTAGTAGGGGATCCCGCAGATCGAGAAGTTCGGGTAGGTGTCAGCGACGACAACGGTCACGTCGGCCGACGGGTCCAGCTCGCGCGCTCGCAGCGCTGCGGAGATGCCGGCGTCACCGCCGCCGATGGCAATGAGTTTCATTGGTGGCTTCCTTGGTGCTTGAGGTCAGTGGCCGTGCGGAACGACGACGTCGTCCGCCTTGGTGCCCGCGTCGGGATACAGGGCGAGGGTGAGACCAACGCCGACGACGAGGCCGACGAGTTGCATGCCGATGAAGGCCGGGGCAGAGGACGGCGCAATGCCGGCAAAGGTGTCGGAGAAGATCCGGCCGATTGTGACCGCAGGGTTAGCGAACGCGGTGGAGCTGGTGAACCAGTACGCGGCGCCGATGTAGGCGCCGACTGTCGGTGCTGCGATCGCTCCCCGTTCGGTGCGGACCAGCGCGAAGATGAGCGCGACGAGCCCGGCTGTGGCGACGATCTCGCCGACGAGGTGTACACTGGTGACGCGGTCCTTGGTGGAGATGTGGGTCCCGACCTCGAACATCACATTGGCCAGGATCGCCCCGCAGATGCCGCCGAGGATCTGCGCGACTGAGTAGAGGCCGACATCAGTCAAAGACAGCCCGGTCCGCGTCCGTCGGCCGAGGAACCAGTCGGCCAGCGAGACGACGGGGTTGAAGTGCGCTCCAGAGACCGGCCCGAACCACAAGATGAGGACGGTGAGTCCGAACACGGTGGCTGTGGAGTTCTCCAGGAGCTGGAGGCCGATGTCGTCGGGCGAGAGCTGCTGGGCGGCGATGCCGGAACCGACGACGACGGCAACGAGGAGGCCGGTGCCCAGGAATTCTGCCGCGAGTCGCTGCGCAAGAGATTGAGTCACGCAGGGCATCTTGACTGACGCACATTCAGTCAGTCAAACTTGAGTCAATGAGCACTGAGCGAATTGGCGACCTGGAGCGACGGGCCGCGATGCACGCGGCGCTCGGCGACCCTGCCCGGCTGCGTATCGTTGACATGCTGCTGCTCGGCGATTCCTCCCCGTCCGAGCTCGGCGGCCGACTGGGGCTGCAGTCAAACCTGCTCGCTCACCACCTGAAGGTCCTGGAGACCGCCGGGGTGGTGTCACGGCACCACTCCGAGGGCGACCGTCGCCGGACCTACCTGCGGCTGAATGGGAGCACGTTGGACCAGGGCAAGCCCAGCGACCTGGCGCCCGAGCGGATGGTGTTCGTCTGTACCGCCAATTCGGCGCGGTCTCATCTCGCTTCCGCCTTGTGGCGACGAGTGAGCGCGATCCCGTCGATCTCGGCAGGGACACACCCCGCCGACCGCATCGACCCCGCAGCTATCGAGGTGGCACATCGGCACGGGCTGCCCCTGCCGCGGGTCCGGCCCCGGCACCTTGGCGACCTAGTCGCCGAGGGTGACCTGGTCGTGTCCGTGTGCGACCTCGCACACGAGGAGCTCGGCCTGGTCTCCCAACTGCACTGGTCGATCCCCGACCCGGTCCGGGTCGGCACCGCCCCGGCGTTCGACACCGCCTACATCGAGATCGAGCACCGCGTCGCCGCCCTGGCCGGCCGGTTCCGCGTCGCTTCCTGAGTCATCACACGTAGCCATCCGTCCCATCCCCCAGAGGAGTCCACGATGAGCATCCACGCGAACCCCAAGATCACCATGGACCAGCAGGTGGCCCTGAAGTCGGCCGCCACCCGCCTGCACAAGGAGTTCGAGGGAACCTTCAACGCCGAGACCATCGAACGCTTCCTGAACAGCTCCTACGACCAGTTCGCCGGCAAGGCCACGATGCTCAACTTCCTGCCGCTCCTGGCAGAACGGTTCGCCAAGCAGCGCCTGCAGGCGATGGCGAAAATCGAGGGCAAGGGCGAAGGCGGCACACCGGTGGTGCTGTTCCTCTGCGTCCACAACGCCGGCCGGTCCCAGATGGCGCTGGGTTTCTTCAACCACCACGCCGGCGAGGATGCTGTCGCGTGGTCGGGCGGCTCGGAGCCCGGTGACCAGGTCAACGCCGCAGCCGTCGCGGCGATGGCCGAGCGTGGCATCGACATCACGCATGAGTACCCCAAGCCGTGGACCGATGAGATCGTGCAGGCCGCCGATGTCGTTGTCACGATGGGCTGCGGCGACGCGTGCCCCTACTTCCCGGGCAAGAGGTACGAGGACTGGGAGCTGGAGGACCCGGCGGGACTCGAGGTCGCCGACGTACGGCCGATCCGTGACGAGATCGAGCGTCGAGTGCTCGTACTACTCGATGAGCTGGGCGTCGCCGCGAAGTCGAACTGAGCTAACCGACCGCTCCACACACGCAGTCAACAACGCCGCGGCGACGGAGAAGATCGCGAGGATGACGAACAGCCCCGGCAGACTCCCGGTCGCGTCCGCAATCAACGCGCCGAGCCACGGAGCAAGAGCACTGGCCGCGAGGATCGGCGCGTTGAAAACCCCGCTGATGGCGGCAGACCGCTCCGGTCCCCAGTAGTCGCTGACCAGGGTGGCGCCCACCAAGGTAAACAGGCCACGCGCTGCGCCGGCGAGCACCGCAAGCAGGACCAGCGCGAGGGTTGGACCGGGGATCACGGCGAAACCGGCCAGCGCAGCCGCCATGCCGGAGATCACCACGATCGCGCGAGTGCGCGCCCCGAAGCTTCGGGGCATCCCCGGGTACAGCAGGCGCCCGGCGACCTGCCCGGCTCCGCCCAACCCGAGTGCCCAGGCCGCCGCGGTGGACGACATGCCTCGGCCGGTCAGCAGGGGCACCAGGCTCACCAGGGACGCGTAGGACGCGAACGCCATCAGGGTGCCGGCAGTGGTCGCCAGGAGGAAAGTACGGCTGGTCAGGATGTGCCGGTCCGGATGCCGCGTCTCGTGGTGAGTGGCCGCAGTCCGCGGCGACCAACCAGCACCTTCTCGACCTTCGGCCGCAAGATGCCGCCTTCGATCTTCAACTCGGGGCGACCCTTGTAGCGCTTCGCGTCGATCACCCAGATGCCGGCTGCGGTGATGGCGATGTGGTCGATGTTGGCCTTCGAGCCCGGGATGCGTCGGTCATGCAGCACAGCGACCGACTCCGATACCAAGGAGTCGAGGCGAGCGCCGAGACGCTCTTCGCCAACCGCGCCAGTAGCCCACGCCTTCGTGCTCTGCCTCTCCTCGGCAAGGGCCACCGCGATCCCACCGAGCTTGCCCCACTTCTGACGCAGGCGCTCCCCGTCCTTCGCCCTACGGCGTTCGTACTCGCGCCGAGCCGATGATCCCGCGGCGCCGCTGTCCGCATCTGCGCGTTCCCCGATCAACGTCGGGGCAGCTTCCGCACCTTCGTTAGTGAAAGCCTCTCACGCGATCCGACCGGTGTTTCGATGATCCGAACCTGGTGTCGGCGGGGGGTCTGTCCCGGTCCTGCGGATGGCCGAGTCGGCCGGTCTCCACGACCTGCTCGATGACCGGCTGAGCATCGACTCGGCGAACGCGACCGCGAAGACCGCCGCGATCGTCGGCGGGATGCTCGCCGGCGCGGACAGCATCGATGACCTCGACCTGCTGCGTCACGGCGCGATGCCACGGTTGTTCTCCGGGGTGCGGGCGCCCTCGACGCTGGGCACGTTCCTGCGCACGTTCACCCACGGGACCTTGAACCGCCCCGGTGTGTCCGGAGACTTTCTAGTGGTCCGTCTCAGTTTTGATTGATCCCTCGTTGAGGGTGGCTCGTGCGCGAGCGACCTTGGCCAGGATGGACTCGGCTGTCGCGGTCCACACGTAGGGCTTGGGGTTCTCGTTGTTGACCGCGAGGTAGTCCTCGATGCTCGCGACCAGCTCGGGAACGCTGCCGAAGATCCCGCGGCGCAGGTTCTTCTCGGTCAGGTCGCGGAACCAGCGCTCGACCTGGTTGAGCCAGGACGAGGAGGTCGGGGTGAAGTGCAGGTGGAAGCGCTTGTGCCGGGTGAGCCAACGCTGCACGTTCTGGTGCTTGTGGGTGGAGTAGTTGTCGAGGATTAGGTGGACCTGGAGTCCGCGGGGGACCTCGCGGTCGATGGTCTTGAGGAACTTCAAGAACTCCTCGTGCCGGTGTCGGGGCAGGCACTGGCCGATGACCTTCCCGGTGAGCACGTCGAGTGCGGCGAACAGTGTGGTGGTGCCGTTGCGCTTGTAGTCGTGGGTCATCGTCGCAGCCCGTCCCGGTCGCATCGGCAGGGTCGCCTGGGTCCGGTCAAGCGCCTGGATCTGGGACTTCTCGTCCATGCACAGCACGATCGCCTTCTCCGGCGGGTCCAGATACAGGCCGACCACATCGATCAGCTTCTCGGTGAACCGTGGGTCGTTGCTGACCTTGAACGAGTCGACGCGGTGGGGTTGGAGCCCGAGCTCGGACCAGATCCGCTGCACCGTGGCCGGGCTGACCCCGACCCGCTCGGCCATCGTCCGGCACGACCAGTGCGTGGCACCTGGCGGTCTGGTCTTGGTGGTCAGCTCGACGATCTCGGCGACCTGTTCCTCGGTGATCGTGGCCTTGCGGCCACGCCCCGGCTTGACCTTGCCCCAATCGTTGAGTCCGTCGACCTCGAACGCAGCCCGCCAAGCACGCACCGTCACCGCCGTCACACCGTGACGAGCCGCGACCGTCTTGTTGCCCATCCCGTCGGCGGCATCGAGGAGGACACGAGCGCGAACGACCTCGCGATGCGCCGCCGTGCCCGACCTGGCAACCCTCTCCAGCACCTCACGCTGAACCGGCGATACGCGCAACGCAGGCGCTGCAGAAGTCATGGACCCATCGCACGACCAAACGGTCTATCCATTTGCGAGACACACCACTAGTTTGAGACTCCAACGGGCGTTGGGGTCTGGTGGTGAGCGTAGTGAGCAGCCTCTGCCTCGATGGGCGTGAGGTCGTCGCAGTACTCGAAGGGCCGGCGGTGGTTGAACCAGTCGACCCATTCGGCGGTGGCGATCTCGAGGTGGTCCAGGCCCTTCCACGGCCGGCGTGGCTTGATCAGCTCGGTCTTGTAGAGCCCGATGACGGACTCGGCCAGGGCGTTGTCGTAGGAGGAGCCCACGGCCCCGGTCGAGGGCTTGATCCCCGCGGTCGCCAGGTGCTCGGAGTAGGCCACGGACAGGTACTGCACGCCGTGGTCGTGGTGCGCAATCAGCCCGCTGAGGTGCTTGCCCTCGCGTTGCCGGGTCCAGATCGCCTGCCCGACGGCGTCGACGACGAAGCGGCTGGTCATCGTGGTCGCCGTCGACCAGCCCAGGATCCGACGGGCGTAGGCGTCGATGACGAACGCGGTGTAGCACCAGCCCGACCATGTCGAGACGTAGGTGAAGTCCTATGCCGACCTCCGGACTATGCCGACGTTGCTTACGAACGGTTGTGTCGGTGGGACCTTTGGTGCCGGGCGGTCGGCATAGTCACAGGGATGCGAGCCAGGCGAGGATGTCAGGCTCGGGGCGGTAGACACCGGGTTCCACGTCGGGTGGCCGAGTTCGGTCGAGGGCCGCTTGCTTGATGGCCATGTCGGCGTGGAGGTAGGCGTCGGTGCTGTGCGTGTCGGCGTGCCCGAGCCACAGCGCGATGACGGCGATGTCGACCCCGGCGGCGAGCAGGTTCATCGCGGCGGTGTGCCGCAGGGTGTGCATCGTGACGTGCTTACGGGTGAGGCCGGGACAGGTGCTCGCTGCTGTGGCGACGTGCTTGGCAAGACGATGCTCGAGCGCGTCCCGGGACAGGGGTAGTCCGCGGGGACCACAGAACAGCGCGGTCCCGGGCCGCTCGGATCGCTCGGTGAGGTAGGCGGTCATCGCGCTCGCGGTCGTGCGGGTCAACGGGGTGATGCGTTGGCGTCGTCCTTTGCCGGTGCAGGTGACGTGGGCGCCGGTGCCGAGGTGGATATCGTCGATCGTGAGCGAGCAGGCCTCGCCGATTCGAAGGCCGGTTTGCACGGTCAGAGCCAGCAGCGTGCGGTCGCGTCGCCCGGTCCAGGTCGTTGGATCGGGTGCGTCGAGGAGGGCGACGACCTCTTCGGGGGTGAGGAACTCGATGACCGGCCTGGTCGTGCGTTTGGGCGGGATCGCCAGGACCTGGGTGATCGTCGCTGCGTGTTCGGGATGGTCGGGCAGCGCACGGCTCAGCACGGAGCGGATCGCGGTCAGCCGGACGTTGCGGGTCTTGGCGCCGTTGCCTCGTTCGTGTTCGAGGTAGTCGAGGAACCCGGTGATGTTCGTCGCGGTGACGGCGTCGAAGTCGAGCGCTTCGACGCTGACTTCGAGTGTCGCGGTCAGGTACTTCAGCAGCATCCGCCACGTGTCGCGGTAGGAACCGATCGTGTTGCTCGACAGGTCCCGCTGGTTGTGGGAGGCCGTGAAGTAGGTCTGCAAGCTGGCGGCCAGCGCGGTCATGAGGGCTCTCCTTGTGCGGTGCCGGCGTCGAGTTCAAGCCGGCCAGCGGCCAGGGCCATGAGTTCGCCGGTGGCGCTCAGGTACCAGTACGTGTGGGCGGCGTCGGAGTGCCCGAGCCAGGTCGCGAGCAGCGACAACACCCGCTCGGGGTCACCGTCGTGGGCGTAGGCCGCGGTCATGTGCGCGGTGGCGAAGGTGTGCCGCAGGTCGTAGTTGTGCCGACATCGGCACAACCACGATTATGCCGACCTGTTCGTTATGCCGACCTCGGTGAGGAAGCCCTGTCAGAGCGGGGTGATCGCTGCGTAGGTGTCGGCATAATCAGAGGCCCTCGAGGAAGGTCAGCAGCGCGTCCGGGGGTCGGTAGCGGCCGGGTTTGGCGGCCAGCGGTCTGGTTCGGTCGATCGCCTGCTGCTTGTGGGTCATGTCGGCGTGGAGGTAGATGTTCGTCGTCGCTACTTGCTCATGGCCCAGCCAGAGCGCGATGACCGTGATTGGCCCTGACCCCGGACGGTGGACACGGGGTTATGCGGCTTTCTGATCGGCCGCGGTCTGGTTGCAGTGTTGCATCTCGAACGCTACGGGGCTGATCTGTCCGATCGAGGAGTGCCGGCGTCGCCGGTTGTAGCGGTCCTCGATCCAGGCTCCGACGGCCTGTTTGGCTCCGGCCCGGGTGGGCCAGACGCGGCGGTAGTAGAACTCGGTCTTCAACGTGGCGAAGAACGACTCGGCCATCGCGTTGTCCCAGCATTATCCGGCTAATTTCCGTCCGTGGTGGACTGTTGGCCGGTTAACGCTGTCAGTCTCGGGTGAGTC
>NZ_BAAGRO010000014.1:0-5617 GCF_054782915.1 Nocardioides hungaricus
CTAGACAGGAACGGCGTGTTCTCACTCCAAGGCGCGCTCAACCACCCACGGATGCGTCACAAGAGCCCCTTTTCGGCATGGGGATCTCCTTGAGTGAGGGCGTGCTCCCCGCGTAGGCGGGGATGAGCCCCGGAGATAGGTCTTGCCGTTCTCGACGACCACGTGCTCCCCGCGTAGGCGGGGATGAGCCCCGGGTCGAGGTGCCAGGGATTCACACACGCGCGTGCTCCCCGCGTAGGCGGGGATGAGCCCCGGTCTTCGACGCTGGGCGGATCGATGGTGCCGTGCTCCCCGCGTAGGCGGGGATGAGCCCGGGCTGCCGTGCCGCTGGTAACGACGGTAGTGGTGCTCCCCGCGTAGGCGGGGATGAGCCCGCGATGCAGCCGGCCGAAGCCGCAGTCGCACGGTGCTCCCCGCGTAGGCGGGGATGAGCCCAGTTCGGTGGCCAGCCGCTCCTCGGTGACCCGGTGCTCCCCGCGTAGGCGGGGATGAGCCCATCGTCGGCGAGAACCGCACCCTGACCGTCGAGTGCTCCCCGCGTAGGCGGGGATGAGCCCCGCTGCCCGATCCGGCTGCCGATGCAGGCGTGGTGCTCCCCGCGTAGGCGGGGATGAGCCCCCGGGTGCCTGAGATGGGGCGGATGTACGTGCGTGCTCCCCGCGTAGGCGGGGATGAGCCCAGTCGGCCGAGCCAGCGACCTGTGACCGGCGAGTGCTCCCCGCGTAGGCGGGGATGAGCCCACGGGGTACATCGCGGACCCAAAACTCTTTCGGTGCTCCCCGCGTAGGCGGGGATGAGCCCAAGCCCGAGCTCGTCGCGGCCCTCGTGGCCGAGTGCTCCCCGCGTAGGCGGGGATGAGCCCATGATGACCATGTCGGTGGTCCTTTCTGGTTGGTGCTCCCCGCGTAGGCGGGGATGAGCCCCCGACACCGACCTCGGTCCACGAAAAGCCAGTGTGCTCCCCGCGTAGGCGGGGATGAGCCCCGTCGTCGACTCATCCGTCGTGGCGCGGTGGGGTGCTCCCCGCGTAGGCGGGGATGAGCCCTCAAGCCCACGATGGGGATGCGCGCGCTCGCCGTGCTCCCCGCGTAGGCGGGGATGAGCCCTCCCGGAACGGCGGGCCCTCCTTGATGACCACGTGCTCCCCGCGTAGGCGGGGATGAGCCCATGCAGGGGCGCAAGACGCCCAAGGAGCCCAAGTGCTCCCCGCGTAGGCGGGGATGAGCCCTTCCGGCGGATGCTGACGCGCATCCAGTCAGCGTGCTCCCCGCGTAGGCGGGGATGAGCCCTGGCGGAGCCGCCTCCGGCCCCGCCGCCGTTGGTGCTCCCCGCGTAGGCGGGGATGAGCCCTCCAAGAGCAGGCGAAGGCGCTGCGCGACTTCGTGCTCCCCGCGTAGGCGGGGATGAGCCCCGCCCGTGAGAACCGGGGCATCTCCCGCTCGAGTGCTCCCCGCGTAGGCGGGGATGAGCCCTTGGTCGCCACCGACCTCGCGGAGGGACTCGAGTGCTCCCCGCGTAGGCGGGGATGAGCCCTGCTGGCCCAGAGGACGGACCTATCGGTCGAAGTGCTCCCCGCGTAGGCGGGGATGAGCCCGTCTGACGGCCATCGGCGGCCGCGTCGTCGTAGTGCTCCCCGCGTAGGCGGGGATGAGCCCGCGCGATCGACGTCGTCAAGCCCACCGGAGCCGTGCTCCCCGCGTAGGCGGGGATGAGCCCGTCGTCGGCTCGATCCTCGACACGATCCTGTTGTGCTCCCCGCGTAGGCGGGGATGAGCCCTGGCGGAGCCGCCTCCGGCCCCGCCGCCGTTGGTGCTCCCCGCGTAGGCGGGGATGAGCCCAGCCTGATTGACGAGAGCGACTGGACCGCAGGGTGCTCCCCGCGTAGGCGGGGATGAGCCCCGCGCCGCGGCCGACATCGTGCTCGGGCAGGTGTGCTCCCCGCGTAGGCGGGGATGAGCCCATCATCTTCGCTCACCCTTCCAGCAGGTCGCCGTGCTCCCCGCGTAGGCGGGGATGAGCCCGAGAGCCGCACTGAACCCGACTCCAGTGAGTAGTGCTCCCCGCGTAGGCGGGGATGAGCCCGGATTCATGCCAGCAATCATGGAACGCGTTCAGTGCTCCCCGCGTAGGCGGGGATGAGCCCTGCACGCGCTCGCGGGCGGGGATGTCGATGCCGTGCTCCCCGCGTAGGCGGGGATGAGCCCAGCCTCCACCAAGTGCGCAGCCTCGTCCGCACGTGCTCCCCGCGTAGGCGGGGATGAGCCCAGCAGCACCGCCAACCGGCGCCGCCGGGACCGGTGCTCCCCGCGTAGGCGGGGATGAGCCCCCCGCCGGGGCCGGCAAGGTTCTCGCGCAGGAGTGCTCCCCGCGTAGGCGGGGATGAGCCCAAGGAGGTCATCGACGCGGTGTACGGCTCCACGTGCTCCCCGCGTAGGCGGGGATGAGCCCCCCCTGGCGGGAGGTCCCATCTCTCGTGACGGTGCTCCCCGCGTAGGCGGGGATGAGCCCCGAGTGGCGGAGGGTGACGGGCTTCGCGGTGCGTGCTCCCCGCGTAGGCGGGGATGAGCCCTGGGCGCGGGTCGCGGTCGAGACCTACTCCGCGTGCTCCCCGCGTAGGCGGGGATGAGCCCAGCCACGGGCCACCGCCTTCAGGGTTTACGGTGTGCTCCCCGCGTAGGCGGGGATGAGCCCTGGAGTCCATGCTGGCCGACACCATCGACCTGGTGCTCCCCGCGTAGGCGGGGATGAGCCCAACGCATCGCTGGTCTGGCTGCCAGGGGTCTGGTGCTCCCCGCGTAGGCGGGGATGAGCCCCGTCACGAGTGCCCGACCTGCCAGCTGCTCGCGTGCTCCCCGCGTAGGCGGGGATGAGCCCCGCTCGGCGGCCGCGTCGATCTCGGCCAGCAAGTGCTCCCCGCGTAGGCGGGGATGAGCCCATGCGCGGATTCCAGTCCTGCAACAAGGGCGGGTGCTCCCCGCGTAGGCGGGGATGAGCCCAACGAGTCCGTGCAGGCCGTCCTGGAGGTGGTGTGCTCCCCGCGTAGGCGGGGATGAGCCCGCGTTGATCGCGGGCGTGGATGCGACGCTGGCGTGCTCCCCGCGTAGGCGGGGATGAGCCCGAGGTCGTCGGTCATGGTCTGCTCCCTAGATCGTGCTCCCCGCGTAGGCGGGGATGAGCCCTCGCTGACGTACTCGACCGAGGAGTTGCGCCAGTGCTCCCCGCGTAGGCGGGGATGAGCCCGACTACACGCCGATGATGGACCGACCGGCCTAGTGCTCCCCGCGTAGGCGGGGATGAGCCCTGCTCGCTGGTGGCGCCAAGGGTGTTCTTGAGGTGCTCCCCGCGTAGGCGGGGATGAGCCCGGTCGAGGTGGTGCCCTCGGTCTTGAACGCCAGTGCTCCCCGCGTAGGCGGGGATGAGCCCTCCCGCGGCGCGGACGCGGGCGCCCTGGCGGGGTGCTCCCCGCGTAGGCGGGGATGAGCCCAGCCGCGCCGTGGTCGCGTCACTCTCGGCCGGGTGCTCCCCGCGTAGGCGGGGATGAGCCCAGCCGCGCCGTGGTCGCGTCACTCTCGGCCGGGTGCTCCCCGCGTAGGCGGGGATGAGCCCCGGCGATCGGCTCGCCGGCGTCGGGATTGTCGGTGCTCCCCGCGTAGGCGGGGATGAGCCCTTCTACAATCGCGTCTGGATACCCGCCTGCGAGTGCTCCCCGCGTAGGCGGGGATGAGCCCTCCACGACGGCGGCAGCGGCAGCCTCGGGCTGGTGCTCCCCGCGTAGGCGGGGATGAGCCCACAGACGAGTAGGCGGGGATGAGCCCGAGCCAGGTGTCAACGGCCAGGTTGCGGTCCCCGCTGGTGGCCAACTGAAAGTCCCCACCCTTCGCGGTGAGTTCAGCTGGTCTTGAGTCGTGTTCCTCCCTTCGCTCGGGCTTGTCGCATGCGGTAGGAGTCGCCGTCGGTGACGACGGTGTGGCAGTGGTGCAGGAGCCGGTCGAGCATGCTGACCGCGGTGGTGTGCTCGGGCAGGAACCGTCCCCAGGACTCGAAGGGCCAGTGCGATGCGATCCCGAGCGCGCGTCTCTCGTAGGCGGCCGCGACGAACCGGAACAGCATTTGTGCGCCGGTGTCGTCCAGGGGCGCGAACCCGAGTTCGTCGACGAGCACGAGGTCGTTGCGCAGCAGGGTCTCGATGAGCTTCCCGACGCTGTTGTCGGCCAGGCCCCGGTAGAGGGTCTCGACGAGCTCGGCTGCGGTGAAGTACCGGACCCGGTGCCCGGCTTCGACTGCGGCGATCCCCAACGCGATGAGGGTGTGGGACTTCCCGGTGCCGGCGGGTCCGATCAGGCAGACGTTCTCGGCCGCGCGGATCCACTCCAAGGAGGAGAGGTAGTCGAAGGTCGCGGGCGGGATCGAGGAGGCCGCGACGTCGAACTCCTCGAGCGTCTTGGTGACGGGGAACGCGGCTTGCCGCATCCTCGTGCGGGCGTTCGAGGCTTCACGTGAGGCGATCTCTGCCTCGACCAGGGTGCGCAGGAACTCCTCGGGCTTCCACCGCTGGGTCTTCGCGGTCACCAGCAGCTCGGGCGCCAGCCGGCGCATCGCGGCCATCTTCAACCGCTTCAGCCCCTCGTTCAGATCCGGTGGCAGCGGCGGTGGGGGCGTCGCGGTCATGCTCGCTCACCACCCTCGGCGTCAGCACCAATGCGGCCCTCGATGCGATAGGCGTCCAGCGACCTGGTCGGGACCATGGGCAGGGTCATCACCAGCGCCTGCCCGGCCGGCGTGGGGCGGGGTGCGTGCCCGTTGGTGGCCAGGATCGAGCGGACATCGTCGGCCCGCCATCGCCCGAACGCCACCGCCCGCTCAAGCGCCACCAGCAGCGGTTCGGTGCCGTGCGCCGCGGCCAGGGTGAGGACCTCGCCGATCTCAGTGCCCAGCTTGGTCACGCCCGCGGCGGCGGCACCGGTGAGGAACTGCTCGGCGACCGGGCCCAACGCGAGGAACTCCCGCTCGGCAGCGGTGCGTGGACGTGCACCACGGCGTGGGGTGTCAGGACGTGGCCGGTCGTAGTGGGCATCGACGATCGATGTCTCTCCCGGCGCCACCAACTGGTGTTCGGCATGGACCTCGCCGGTCACCGGCTCGACGACCCGCAGCACCCGGTCGCGCTCGTCGACCAGCACCGTCACGGTGGTGCCGATCAGCCGGTTCGGGACCGAGTAGCGCGCCGAGGCGAACCGGATGCAGGACAGCTTGTCGACCTTGCGGGTGATCGGCTTCGGACCGACCTCGAGTCGCAGCGACGGCAACTCACCGAGCAGTTCCCGCTCGGACTCCAGCCGCTCGGCCGGGATGGCGTGGATCTCGCTGTGCCGGCGACCGTTGACCTCGCCGCACCACGCTTGCGCGCGGGCGTTGAGTCCCGCGATCCCCTCAGCCCACGGGTCCTCGTCGAGCTCAAGTGGGACGAGCAGGTCGTCCTTGGCGTAGCCGACCAGGTTCTCCACGATGCCCTTGGACTCCGGGTCGGCGCCGTGGCAGAAGTCGGGCCGGAACCGGTAGTGGGTCGCGAACCGGACGTAGTCGGGTGCGGGGACCACGACGTTCGCGACCACGCCGC
>NZ_BAAGRO010000015.1:0-43071 GCF_054782915.1 Nocardioides hungaricus
TCTTCTTCGGCATGCTGCTCATCCTCCTGGACTCAAACAGGAGCGGCATCAAACCTGGGGCGCTTCAGCGTCCCTACTGGGGCCAGGTAGGGCCTTGGGCACCGACTGGTAGACCGCCGCGGGGGTGGCCCGGTGCGGCAGGGACCGGTGCGGTCGGCGGTGGTTGTACTCGGCGACGAACCGGTCCAGCAGCGTCTGGAGTTCGGCGATGGTGCGTGGTTGGACGGGCTGGGCGCGGAGCCACTTCTTCATCGTTTGTTGAAACCGTTCCACTTTGCCGCAGGTGGTGGGGTGGTTCGGCCGCGAGTTCTTCTGGACCACGTGCAGTCGCCGCAGCTCGTGCTCGAGGCTGGTCCGTCCGGCCGCGTCCGCCGGCGAACCGGGTGGTGTAAACCATGCCGTTATCGGTCAGCGTCGAGGCGGGAATCCCGTGTGCGGACAGGGCTGCGCGGAACGCGGCGAGCACGATCGGACCGCTGACCCGGTGGTGGACGCTCACGTGCAGGGCGTAGCGGGTGCAGTCGTCGAGCCAGGTCAGGATCTCGGTGTCGGCCCCGGGCGATCCGTCGATGTTGGTCAGCCGGTAGTGGGTGAAGTCCGACTGCCAGGTCTCGTTGGGCATCTGTGCCTGGAAGCGGATGTAGGACGACTTCGGGCGCTTCCTCGGTTGTGGGGTGACCAGTCCGGCCCGGGTGAGGTAGCGGCTGATGCTGGCCACCGACACGGTAGTGGCGTGGTGCTGGGCCAGGTGCCAGGCGATCGTGTCCGGCCCGGCGTCCAGACCGGCAGTGCTCAGCTTGTCGCGGAGCTCGACGATCAGATCGACGGTGGCCTGGGGCAACGCTGTGGGGGTGGTCTTCGGGCGGCGGGACCGGGGTTCGAGCGCGGACTCTCCCTCGGCCTCGTAGCGGGCTTTGAGCTTGTAGACCCAGGCGCGATTCACGCCGTACCGGGCAGCGACCTCCGCGGGGGTCTGGTGGTCAACGAACAGGGCGGTCAGGACCAGGCGCGCCTTCGACATGCCCGAGCATCGCCGCCGAGCCGGTGTCGCCTATGTCTTGAGAGATGTGTCGCCGATGTCCTGATGGAACACACGCCAGACGGCTTCGAGGCCCGCCGTGACCTGCGTCAACGTGGCTCTTCGACCCGTCGTCCGGAGTCTTATGGCGATCGCACCAGTGGTTCGACACTCCTTCGCGATTGGTCAGTCGGCCTGCATTGCGACGACGTTCGCGTCAGGTGTCTCGGTCCGATGGAGCATGCTGCGTCTCGTTGGCGCCCTTACCAGGGTGGGTAGGCGGAACTTCTTCTTCGCGTGCTGCGCCGTCGTAGCGCGTTGCTGCGTCCTCGAACTGGTCGGCCTGCAGTCGTGCTGACTTCTCATCTGGGTGCGTATCGACGACCGTCTGCTCGCCATTAGCCGTCTTAACGACCACCCACCCCTCGTCATGCTCTTCGACCGACACCGCGAAGTCGTCGACCGTCTCGTTGGTGGGGTCCTGCCCGTCAACTTCATCGTCAATCATGGTGAGCTCCGTGGTGAGTGGGCATCTGAGCCGTCTTGGCTGGTCCACTCGAAGGTACACGCGCGGAACGGCGTTGACTGTCTCGATAGCGCAGACTTCGTTCTGCTTTGCGGGCCGTGTTGGGATTCTCCTCAGGGCACTTCGATTAACTCTGGAGCCTGCCGCATTGCGTGTTTGATGTTGGGCATTCGGTCAGTCCCATCGAGGTTCGACCGGCTCGCGACGTCGACGCTTCGCCACCAGTCAAGTACGGCTTCTAAACCGGCGACCTCCGAACGGCCGTGTCTGTTGAGAGATCCAACGACCGCAATCCTAGTCCGAATGACCTCAGCCGGGCGGGTGACAGCATCCGGCGGAGCCTAGGTTGGCGTGCTGCCGGAGTCTCGGGCGGCGGGTTAGAGGGTGACGCGGTAGCCGAGGACTCGAGCTGTGGCCGAGTCGGTCGCGGAGAAGGTCCCGACGACCCTTCGGAAGATCAGCACGAAGCGGCTACTGCCGGCCGCAGCGGGCGGCGGGCGATGAAGGCTCGGACCGCAACTTCCGGCGACTGGTCGCGGATGCGAAGCGCTCGTGGCGTCAGGGCCAGGCCCGCGCGAGTGGCCGTCGTCCCGCGGTGTGGTCGCCGGCCGAGGTGCTGGCGATCGACTGGGCCGAGCAGTTTATCGCGGGTCGGAAGGTCCAAGTGTTCTACGTGGTGCTGGCGTGGTCGCGGTGCAGGTTCGCCCAGGCGGCAGCATCGAGGCTCACCCCCGACGTCATTCGCGCGGGTGAGCCGCTGGGACTCGTGACGCACCTAGCGTCTGATGATCCCATCCCAACCGAGGAGCGAAAGTCGTGCTTCCACCGTCCGAGGACTTTCAGACCGATCGTTCGACCGGCTCCCTAGTCGCCGAGTACGACGGGGTGATCTGCGATCTCGACGGCGTCGTCTACCGAGGAGACGCTGCCGTGCCCGGTGCGGTCGCGACCCTGCGCGACGTCCTTGCCAGCGGCGTTGGGGTCGTCTTCGCGACCAACAACGCGTCGCGTTCGCCGGAGGAGGTCTCCAGGCACTTGCGCGAAATAGGCGTGGAAGATCCCGGCTGGTCGGTGGTGACCAGCTCCCAGTCTGCTGCGGCGTATTTGGCGAAGCGGCTTCCGCCTGGCGCGTCCGTGCTGGCTGTTGGCGGACCTGGAGTCTCGGAGGCGCTCGCAGAGGCTGGGCTGGGCCCGGTCCGCGTCCCGGACGTGGCCGACACCACGGTTGTGGCGATCGTCCAGGGTCTGGGGATGGAGGTCACCTGGCGCGAGCTAGCCGCGGTCGGCAACCTTGTCCGGCGCGGTGTGCCTTGGGTAGCCACCAACCGCGACCTGACCTTCCCGACTGCGGACGGCCCGGCGCCCGGCAATGGCGCTCTTGTGGCCGCGGTCCGGACCGCCACGACAGTGGACCCACACGTCACCGGCAAGCCGGGTCCAGCGTTGTTCGACCTGGCTCGTGCCAGACTCGATACGAGGCACGACGCCACCCTCGTGTGCGGAGACCGCCTCGATACCGACATCGCAGGGGCCAACGCTGCACACCTCGACTCGCTGTTCGTTCTGTCCGGAGCCTCACGCCTGCAGGAACTCGCGTTCGCTCCTGACTGCCAGCGGCCGACGTACGTCGCACGCGACCTTACCGGACTGCTCAAGTCTCCCCTGCGCCTGCGCCAGACGCCGGGCGACTTGGTCGAAATCTCGCCTGACGGTTTCGTGCACGTTCGAGAAGGCGACAGCGGACGCGACCTGTTGCAGGCCGTGGTCACGACGGCCTGGGCGGCACTCGACGACGGCCACACGATCTCGTCCAACGCTGCGATGTGGCGAGGACTGGAGCGTCAGCTCGGCGTCGACAGCGCCCCCATCATTCTTGCGTGAGGCTTGGCATGTCGAAGCCTGTGCCAGGCCGGCGATTCGCACCCGTAACCTCGTACTCCACCAATCTCGTGCGGAGAGCCGTCGACGACTGGGCGTGGAGCCACCCGCGGACCGCCTGCGCAGCCGACCCCGTGCCTGGAGGTCGTCCAGGTCACGGAAAGTCGGCGGGAAATCGTCCGCACTCTGCCGCGACCTGTTTCAGGCCCAGCATGCGGGAGGCGCCCGAGAGGGGTCTCAGGGCGCCACCCCGACGTCAGAGCCGATGGTGTTTCACGGTGAACCGGTGCCAGTCGCCGATTTCGACGGCCAACGGAACCCGGTCAGGTGCCGATCCGCGCAGGCAGCCGCGTCGGTGTCCTCTCTGGCGTGCACTGGGCGCGCTCGACGCCACGGCTTCGATGCCCCAGGCCCCTCGAAGGGTGCAGCAGCAGCCACCCTGGACCTGTTGCGGGCGCTTCAACAGCTCGACGTACGACGTACAACCCTGCAATTCGTGAATAAGAGCGGCAGGTCCGGCGCTGGCGGAGCGCGACCTCGATCTCATGTGTGGACGGCGACATCGAACTGGCGCGCTGCCTCGCTGAGCGAGTTCGGCCTCCGTCTGGTGAGGGCCCAGTCGCGCTCGGGGCCGCTCCGAACTTATGGCGGGCATTGTCCCCCCTCCTGCACGCTGCCAGCCGGTCGCCCGACGACACCCTGTCCGATCGGTCGTCAAGGTCGAGCACGGCTCGCACGGCCGGGTGTTAAAGAGCGCCTCCGGGTGCCGATAGGGGGACGTGCCGGAGTCGCGTGGGCCACTCTGCCAGCCACCGCATAGAGACCACTCCTACTTCGGGCGGACTGGAGCCGCTTCTGAGCATCGAGAAAGTCTCCGAGTACCTCGGCAGGTCTGTTTGGACGTTCGCCTTCTCCACCGCCCAGTTAACCGAGTTCGCGAGGCGCGGGCCAGAGAGGGCCGAGCCAAGCTGGGGCCGCTAGGCTGTAGCCATGATGACCTCGCGCGGCCCGTTGCGCTTGGTCCTTGTCGACGACCACGAGATGGTCCTGCAGGGTCTCGCTGCGATGCTGACCCACTTCGAGGAGCAGGTCTTCGTTGTCGGCAGCGCGCGAACGGCGGGCGACGCTATGCGGGTGATCGCCACGGAGCGGACCGACATCGCCGTGTGTGATGTCCGGATCGGCCGGGAGAGCGGACTCGACCTCTGCCGGCGCATCGCCGCCGAGCACCCGGGGGTCCGGGTCGTGATGCTGACCGTCTACGACGACGAGCACTATCTCTTCAAGGCCCTGCGGGCGGGGGCGTCCGGTTACCTCCTCAAGCGGATCGGCGGCCGAGAACTGGTCGACCATTTGGTTCGAGTGGCGGCGGGGGAGACAGCCATCGACGCCGCTCTCGCGGGCCGGGTCGCGCTCTCGGCGGCCAGGCTGAGCTCAGGCGAGTTCTGGCCGGGTGCCCACCTCGGGCTCACGCAGCGCGAGTCGGAGGTCCTGGAGCTCCTGGTGGCAGGCCACTCCAACCGCGGCGTGGCGAGCACCCTCGTCGTAAGCGAGGACACCGTCAAAACGCACATCCGCGGCCTCTACCGCAAGCTTGGTGTGTCCGATCGAAGCGGCGCGACGGCCGTGGCCCTGCGTGAGGGGCTGTTCCGGTGACCATCAAGCAGCTGGGCCTCAGCGCCGCCGCTGTGGCCGGACAAGTCCGGATCACGCGATACTGCGGCAGCCCGGGCGCAGTTGGACAACAAGGACCTCTGGGCGAGGGTGACGTTGGCGTGTGAGCCACCCCAGATCGCGAGGACCTCGCTGACCAGTGCATGGCCGAAGGAGAACGTAACATCCCATGGCCGGCCGTTCACGGCGCGCAACGCGGCGAGGTAGGCGCAGGCGGCATCGGCCGGATGGCCGCCGGACAGGAAGGCGATGCCGGGCACCTCGCTCGGCACGGTCTCACGCAGCACGTCGAACGTCTCGGTGGCCACGGTCGTGGCCGACAACGGTTGGCTGGCGAGGCCGGGCGTGACGAAGTTGGGCTTGAGCACCACGCCCGCGAGGTCCACGCCCTGCACGGCCAGGGCATCGAAGAGTGTCGTGAGTGCCAGCCGCGTCAGCTGTCTGCACGCGTCCAGGTTGTGCGCGCCCGCGGCCAGCACCTCGGGCTCCACGATCGGCACGATGTCGGCGTCCTGGCACCATCGTGCGTACACCGCCATGCGATGTGCGTTCTCGCGGATGACCGCCCTGTCCGGGGTGGCGACATCCAACCGCTCGCCATTGGGCGAAGGCGGCCCCCGCGGGTGGCGTAGGACTCGAGCCGAGCCTGGAGACCCTCGAGCCCCTCGGTCACCAGTGCGCCCTGGGGCACCACTGGGCTCGGAAGTGTCCCCGTGTCCATCTTGATCCCGACGAGGATGCCGCGGGCGGCAGCCGCCTCCGGGAATTGTTCGCCGGTGGTGAGCGCCTGGCCGAACGTCTCGTCGCACACGATGATGCCGCTGACCGTCGTCCGGAGACCGGGAGCTGTCAGAAGAAGTTGGCGGTAGTCGCGTCGTACGCGCGTGCTGGGCTCGATGCTCTCGTCGACGAACCGCCCGGACACGGTTGAGATCGACTCGTCGGCCGACAGGATCCCGCGGCCATCGCCCATCAGGCGTCGGGCGATGTGGGCGGTCCGGGCTGGCGCATACAGAGCGCGCGGGCGCTTCGTGCTCATGGAGATCGGCGGCTCCTCTTTCTTCGGGCGATACCTGTTAGAGCGTGCCAATTCCCGCCATGTGCGGACTCACCCCCGTGGGCGATCAGGGGTGTGAAGTGCCGCAGCCTCCTCGACGCGCTCGTCGTCGAGGTGTCGGAGCGCCGTCAGGCCAGTGTCCCAACCAGCGCCGGGTCGAAGCGGGCGCGGATCCGGGCGGAAGCGGCCGTGGCGGCGACGATCATGTCGGCGTCGGCCACCTTGCCGGAGCGAATCTGGACCGCCCCGGAGTCGGGGCCGTCACGGTGAGCCATGATCCAGTCGAACAGCAACCAGTCGAGCGCGCCACTCGCCCGCATAGGCTCTGCCGCCGGGTCGGTCTCGGCCTCCGTGACCCGAGCAAGCGCCTCTCGGTGCTCGGTCAGGGTCGCGTCTTTGTCGACACCTGAGGCGTCGAACATCAGCATCGACAGCGTCGCGGGGAGCCGCAGACCGCCGTCGGTGACGACCAGCCAGCGGGCTCCCGGCCACGCCGCCTCGGGGGTGACCCAGTGCAGGCCCGCCCGCCCTCCTATCACGCCCAGACCGGGCTCGTCGAGCTCACCCTCGAAGGGTGGCGCGCCCATCATCGAGACGGCCTCGCGGGTCCGGATGCTCATCAACGCAGCCGTGCCGATGATCTGCCCCGCGCGCACCGATCCCGGGCGTTCGGTTGCTGCGAGGGCATCGGCGTACTCCCAGCACAGCCGGTCGAGGGTTGCGTAGACACCGACCAGGTCCTCGCGTTCGGAGGCAGTCGGGCGCCGACCGCCGCCGAGGACCTCGCCGTACGTTCCGGCGACCTCGATCAGCACGTCGTCGAGAGCCTCGAGATGGGTCGGCAGCCAGCGTTCCGGCTCGGCTCCCGGCAGGGCGATGACCTGGCGCAGCCGCAGCGCTCGTCCTTCGGGCGAGAGCCAGGTGAAACCGATGTGGTCGTCGGTAGCGTCGATCCGGGGCAGCATCAGGCCGGGACCAACGCATCCTGGAGCTGCTCATGCCAGGCCTGAAGCCCTTCGCCCGTGCGGGCACTGAGTTCGAAGACCACCGCCTTGGGGTTGACCTGGGCGAGGTTTCGCCTGAACAGGTCAAGGTCGAAGTCGAGGTGCGGGAGGAGATCGAGTTTGTTGACCAACACGATGTCGCAGGCGCGGAACATGACGGGATACTTCAGCGGCTTCTCCTCACCCTCCGTGATGGAATAGACCATCGCGGAGGTGTGTGCCCCGACATCGAACTCGGCCGGACAGACGAGGTTGCCGACGTTCTCCACGATGACGACGTCGAGCGCGGCCAGGTCGAGTCCGCCCACGGCCTTGCGCACCATCGGCGCGTCCAGATGACACTCGCCGCCGAAGCCGTCCCCGGTGTTGAGCAGGACCACCTGTGCGCCGTATCCCGCCAACCGGTCTGCGTCTATCGAGGTCTCGATGTCGCCTTCGATGACCCCGGCCCGTATCCCACGCTCCTGGAGGTGGGCCAGGGTGCGCTCGAGCAGCGTGGTCTTGCCCGCGCCCGGTGATGACATCAGGTTGAGACAGTGCACACCGTGCTCGGCGAAGGCCGCACGGTTGGCATCGGCAGCGGCGTCGTTCTCACTGAAGATCCGCTCCAGGACATTGATACGCTCGGCGCCGGTCTCGTAGCCGGAGTGGTCGCCGACGTCCTCGTGGGGTTGGCCCCGCGGATGCTCCTCGTGCCTATGGTCGTGCTCGGTGCCGTCGTCATGCCGGTGGAATCGGCCCATGGTCGTTCTCCTCGCTGGGTGGGCTGGTGACTCGTGCGGGCGCCAGGTCGAGGGACGTCACCATGAACTCCTCGCCCCTGATTGGGTGCGTGTCGGCCCCGCCGCAGGCGCCACAGATGAGGACCAGGGCGTGCTGCACCGTGGTCTCCACTCCGCACCTGTGGCAGGAGAGCACCACCGGGATTTGGTCGATCTGAAGTTTGGCGCCCGCCAGCGGGCCGTCGGCGGTGACCAGGTCCCAACAGTAGACGAGGGTCTCCGGGATCACCTGGCGCAACTGCCCGACCTGGAGGTGCACGGCGAGGACCTGCCGCTCCTGACGGGAGCGGTCCACGATCAGGTGGATGCTGCGGCACAGCGAGAGCTCATGCACTGCGCGTCCCTCGCAGCGTGGCCGAGGGCGATTCGCCGAATCGGTCGCGATAGATGCCGGAGAAGCTCCCCAGGTGGTTGAAGCCCCACCGGACGGCGACATCGGTCACCGTGACGCCTTCCCGCGGCATCGCCGAGAGCAGGTCGCGGCGTACGGCGTCAAGCCGCCGATCCCGGATGAACGTGATCGGGGTGGTGCCGAGGTCCTCGCGAAAGCCGGCCTGGATCGAGCGGGGGCTCATCTGGGCGTAGCGGGCGATGTCGTTGAGGGTGATGGGCTCGGCCAGGTGCAGCTCGATGAACTCGATGGAGCGCGTGACCGCCGGCTTCCCCGACGTGGTCGGGCGCGACTTGAGGGCGTGACTGTAGTTGTTCTCCTGGACGAGCAGCAGGGTGGAGATCACCATCTCCTCCAGCGGCGCGGCGCCGATGCCCTGCTGGATCAGCGAGCGGGGCGACATCACCTCGTTGGAGAAGATCTGCAGTGCGCCGTGCCAGCGGGCGGCCTCGTCGGTGGTGAGGTCGCCGACCGCATCGAAGACCAGTGGCTCGCGGAGCTGGCGGCCGAGCAGGCGGGAGAGCTGTCGCTCGACGGCCTCACGCTCGATCCGGATGATGTTCTGGGGGGAGTCGCGGTCCATGCTCAGCGTGTACGTCGTGCGGGGCGAGATGACCAATGCGAAGAACGGCGTGAGGTGGTGTTCCTGGCCTCCGATGTGCGCGGTCCCGTGACCGGCGCTGGTCATGTGGACCGTGTAGCAGTCGGCGGACTCGGCCACCTTGATGCTGGTCGCGGCAGCGTAGTCGAGGTAGGTCATCGACACGTCGAGCAGCTGCACGGCATGCAGCCGGCAATGGAAGTCGTCGAGCTCTGTCCGCGCTGGGGTGACCTGACACTCGCCGAGCAGCTGGCGGGTCACGTCTAGCGCCCGGGCCCGGTCGTCGGTGTCGACGACGGGGTGGTCCTGCAGCGCGTTGGGCACGCCCCGTGGCCGGATCCGGCGTCGGACGGGCTCGCGCGTGCGGTCCACGTTCATGAATCTCAGGCGAGACAGCCGCTCCATGGACACTCCCTCCGACTCCATCGGACGCTGCCCACTATCAACGCTCTGCGTCATTGCATCAAGAATGTTGCGCGATCTTGATAGTGCATTCGCAAAGTCGATAGTCGCCGAATGTGAGCCCGCTTACATTCGGCACTCCACGGATCAGGGTCGCTAGGAGGTCATGGGATGACGTTGTCGCCACCGAGTGAACGCACCACGGACGCAGTTCTGGAGAAGCTCCAGGACCCTCAGGTCGCCGCGGCTGTCGCGAGTCTGCTGGACCACGCTGACTTGGTGGCCGTGCTGCTCGAGGGGCTGGATGGGCTGGTCGCGCGCAGCGAGACCGTCGGCGAAAGTCTCTTCGCCAGCGTTGACGAGCTGCGCACCACCGTCAACGGCAACCCTGCACTCGCCTCAACGCTGGGCACCCTGGGCACGGTGGATGTGTCGGGCCTGGTCGCGAGTGCCAAGCGGCTCGCGGCATCCGACGTGATGAGTCCCCAGGCTGTCGACTCAGTGGCCACGGTGGCGCGCGGCCTCGTGGCCGGCGGCCAGCAGTTCAAGGAGTCGCCGGTCGCGGTCACCGGGCTACTGAGCCTGGCTCGGCTGCTCAAAGATCCCGACATCCGACGCGCCCTCAGCTACGGCGCCACCGTCGCGAAGTCCATCGGCCAGGAGCTCGAAGCAGCGTCTTCGACCACCGTCAACCTCTCAGAGAACTAGGAAGGTCATCAGATGTCGTCAGTGCTGTGGTTTCAAGCAGGCGCGTGTTCAGGTAACACGATGTCCTTTCTCAACGCCGAGGAGCCCAATGTCGTCGACCTGATCGTCGACTTCGGGCTCGAGCTCCTGTGGCACCCCAGCCTCGGGATGGAACTCGGAGACAACGCCACCAAGATCTTCAACGACTGTGCCTCCGGCGCACGGCCGCTCGACATCTTCGTGCTCGAAGGAACCGTCATCCAGGGTCCGGACGGCTCGGGGCGGATGGACATGTTCGCGGACCGACCCATGATCGAGTGGGTCACCGAGCTGTGCGAGGCCGCGAGCATCGTCGTCGCGATCGGCGACTGCGCCTGCTGGGGCGGCATCCCCGCCATGGAGCCCAACCCCAGCGACTCGACCGGTCTGCAGTTCCACAAGCGTGATCGAGGAGGCTTCCTGGGACCCGACTGGCGCAGCAAGTCCGGTCTCCCCGTCATCAACATTCCGGGTTGCCCGGCCCACCCCGACTGGATCACCCAGATCCTGGTTGCGCTGGCCACCGGTCGCGCCGGCGATATCGCGCTGGACGATCTGCACCGTCCCCAGACGTTCTTCAAGACGTTCACGCAGACGGGTTGCACCCGGGTCCAGTTCTTCGAGTACAAGCAGTCCACGACGAGCTTCGGCGAGGGCACCCGCACCGGTTGTCTGTTCTACGAGTTCGGCTGTCGCGGCCCGATGACGCACAGCCCGTGCAACCGCATCTTGTGGAATCGCCAGAGCTCCAAGACGCGCGCCGGCATGCCATGTCTGGGCTGTACGGAGCCGGAGTTCCCGTTCTTCGACCTGGCGAAGGGAACCGTCTTCAAGACCCAGAAGGTCTCCGGAACCATCCCCAAGGAAGTCCCCGAGGGTGCCGATCACATCACTTACATGGCACACGCCGCCGCCGCTCGGATCGCTGCTCCGCAGTGGTCCAAGGAGGACATGTTCGTCGTCTGACGGACATGTCGGAACAGGAACGAGGAACCCATGACTGCAGTTGACAACCCGGTTGCTGGTGCCGACTCCATCGACCTCTTCGTCAGCCCGATGGGCCGCGTCGAGGGCGACCTGGATGTGCGGGTCACGATCCAGGATGGCGTGGTCACCTCCGCGTGGACCGAGGCCGCCATGTTCCGCGGCTTCGAGATCATCCTGCGCGGCAAGGACCCGCAGGCCGGACTCATCGTGACGCCCCGCATCTGCGGCATCTGCGGCGGCTCCCATCTGTACAAGGCCTGCTACGCCCTCGACACGGCGTGGGCCACGCACGTCCCGCAGAACGCCACGTTGATCCGCAACATTGCGCAGGCCTGCGAGACGCTCCAGTCGATTCCCCGCTACTTCTACGCGCTCTTCGCAGTCGACCTGGTGAACAAGAACTACGCCAACTCGCCCCTGTACGACGAGGCGGTACGCCGTTTTGCGCCGTACGTCGGAACCGCCTACCAGAAGGGCGTGGTCCTCTCCGGCAAGCCGGTCGAGGTCTACGCGATCTTCGGTGGTCAGTGGCCGCACAGCTCGTTCATGGTTCCGGGCGGTGTGATGAGTGCGCCGAACCTCTCCGACATCACGCGCGCTACCGCGATCCTCCACCACTGGAAGGACAACTGGCTGGAGAAGGAGTGGCTCGGCTGCTCCATCGAACGGTGGATGGAGATCAAGACCTGGGACGACATGCAGGCGTGGGTCGAGGAGAACGAGTCGCAGTACAACTCGGACTGTGGCTTCTTCATCCGTTACGCCCTGGACGTCGGCCTGGACAAGTACGGCGCCGGTTGCGGCAACTTCCTCGCCACCGGGACCTACCTCGAGCCGTCGATGTACGAGAACCCCACGGTTGACGCCCGCAACGACGCACTGCGGGGTCGCTCGGGTGTCTATGCGGACGGCCGGTGGCACGACTTCGACCACCTGCGGGTCACCGAGGACGTCACCCACTCCTTCTTCACGGGCGACCGGCCACTACACCCGTGGGAGGGCGAGACCAACCCGATCGACCCGCTGCAGGGTCGCAAGGACGGCAAGTACTCCTGGGCCAAGTCGCCGCGCTACGACGTGCCGGACCTCGGCCGGATCCCGCTCGAAGCCGGTCCGCTGGCGCGGCGGATCGCGGCTGGTGCTCCGGGCGCGGCCGCGCACCAGGACGACGACCCCTTGTTCGTGGACATGTTGGAGAAGCTCGGCCCGTCGGTGTTCACTCGTCAGATGGCCCGCATGCACGAGGCGCCGAAGTATCTGAGCTGGGTGATGGAGTGGCTCAGCGAGATCGACCTGCACGGGTCGTTCTACACCAAGCCCGAAGAGCCCTCCTCGGGCAAGGGCTTCGGTGCCACCGAGGCGGCCCGCGGCGCGCTGGCCGACTGGATCGTGCTCGAGGACGGCAAGATCGCGAACTATCAGGTCGTCACTCCGACGGCATGGAACATCGGGCCGCGAGACTCCGAGGGGACCAACGGACCCATCGAGGCCGCTCTGGTCGGCACGCCGGTCAAGGACATGTCCGACCCCGTGGAGCTCGGGCACGTCGCCCGCTCCTTCGACTCCTGTCTGGTCTGCACCGTGCATGCCTACGACGGCAAGACCGGCAAGGAACTGAACAAGTTCGTGATCAATGGCATGGTCTGAGCCCGGTCCCGGTCCCGGGGCCGGGACGACCCACCCGGCCCCACCTCCGCACGCCCTCCTCGATGACGGGTTCGCGCCGGAGGCCTGCGACCTGCTGGTCATCGGCTGCGGCAACATCCTGCGCGGTGACGACGCCGTCGGGCCCGTCCTGATCCGGACGCTGTTCACCCGGGGGGTGCCCGACGGCGTACGCATCGTGGACGGCGGTACGTCGGGGATGGACGTCGCCTTCGGCATGCGCGGCGCCCGGCGGGTGGTGATCGTCGACGCGGCACACACCGGCGCCGAGGCGGGCACCATCTACCAGGTGCCGGCGGCCGAGCTCGAGGAGCTGCCGCCGATCGACGGGCTGCACACTCACAACTTCAGGTGGGACCACGCGCTGGCGTTCTCCGAGTGGCTGCTCGGTCCGGAGCGACCCACTGACATCACCGTGTTCCTGGTCGAGGTCGCCACCATCGACTTCGGGGCGCCACTCACCCGTGAGGTGGACGAGGCCATGCACCAGGTGATCAGACTCATCGACCGCGACTTCTACCCCCGGTCAGGAACCTCGACCGTCGAGATCACCGACGACGGCTACCTCCACCTGGGGGCCGAGCTCGCGAACGCCCGGTTCCCGGCCGACGTGTGCGTCGCCAGCTTCGACGGTGCGGTCCTCGAGCTGATCCCACTCATCGGCGCCGCCAACGGGGGCCTGGTCCTCCGCCAACGCAACGCCGCAGGCGACCGGACCGTCCTCATCCACGAGGTGCTGGGCTTTCGACCGGTGGCGGGCCGGTTCTCGGCGAGCTGGGACGACGCGAAGGGCGTGCTCTCCGTGCAGCTGGCCGGTGACGACTCCGGAGAGGAGGACCGCCATGGGACTCGAGGTGACGACAGAGGTGATCCGGGAGTCCGGCCAGTGGACGGTCTACCTCGTGGTCATCAGCGACCAGGGACTCGAGCGACGAGCCGTCTCGACCCACAGATCGCCGGCGCACGCGAACCTGGCGGCCGACGTGATCCGCCGAACAGCAGCCCGGCGTCGCGCGCCGGTGGAGGACAACGATGACAGGCACGGCTGACACGGCGACGGTCTGGGGTCTGGGCGCCTTTGCCTTCCCCCAGGGGCTGCTGCTCGTCGAGGGGTACGCCGACGTGCGGGCAGACCTCGCGGCGGGAGTCCTGCCCACAGTCTGGCCCAAGGAGCTCCGAACCCACGAACTGGCACATACCGGGGAGCCGGTCGCCGCCTCGGACGTCTGTTGGGGCGACGACCCCATCAGCGCCTACAACCGCTGGGTGCTCGATCCCGAGTCGGCCGACCCGGCCGTTATCCGCGCCGGTCTTCCCCCCGAGCTGGCCCCCTTGGTCGACGTGGTCGCTTACACGACCGGTCAAGGTGAGCTGCCGGCCTTTCCGCCTGCGGTGGCCGCCGATGAGGTCAAGGCGCTCGTGTGGGCAGCTCTGGCCACTGAGCATTTGGAGGCCGGCAACGGCCGTACCGCCCTCGACCTGCTCGACCGGGCCGCACAGGCTGCTGCTCCGGCTGCGGCACTCGCGGGAGTCCTGCGCGGGCACCACGGCACGCTGCTGCGCGAGGCCGGGCACCGTGAGGAGGCCAGGGCCGCACTGACCGAGGCGACCACGCTCCTCGACGGCAGCAGCGACCTACGCGAGTCGCGCGCCGAGCTCCTGCACCACCTCGGCAGCCTGTCCCACGAGGACGCCGCCAGCGGCCGGGGCGACCCGCGGACCCTGCTCCACGAGGCGATGCGCTGCTACTACGACGCGC
This sequence comes from Nocardioides hungaricus, assembly GCF_054782915.1. Lineage (NCBI taxonomy): Bacteria > Bacillati > Actinomycetota > Actinomycetes > Propionibacteriales > Nocardioidaceae > Nocardioides > Nocardioides hungaricus. Next base: position 14,471 of record NZ_BAAGRO010000015.1, read on the forward strand.
TCCAGCTCGTGACCGAGGAGTCGGCGCCCGAGTTGTGGGCCGGCCTGCAGCTCGACCTGGCCACCGCCCACCTGGCGACCCCGATGACCACGGCTTCGGACCAGCTGCGACTCGGTGTCGCGACCCAGGCGCTGCGCGCGTGTCGTCGGGTGTTCACCTCCGATGCAGCGCCAGAGTTGTGGTCGACGGCGACCCTCAACCTCGCCAACGCGCTGGTCTACACCCCGTCCACCCACCAAGGCGACAACCTCGTCGAGGCGGTCGAGCTCTACGAGGAGATCCTGGCGAGCGGCATCCGCCAGTCGGACCCGTCGGCCCTTGCCCGGCTGCTCGCCAACCAGGGAAACGTGCTGGCTCACTTGGGCATCTTCGACCAGGCCAAGGCGAAACTGGTCGAAGCTCGCTACCTCTTTGAGACCCAGCTCGACCACGCTTCGGCGCTGGCCGTCCGCGGTGTGCTCGACGAAATCGCGAGGTCTGGGGTCGAGGACCCCGACGATTCTCTCACGGACATGGCCCGGCGGGCCGAGCAGCTCGGCCGGATGCCGCAGCCGGAGACGTTCACCTCGGGCATGGGGGTCCGCGCGCAGGCCGCGGCGCTGGGCGTCGACGCGGTGACACCGCCGAAGCCCAAGGTCACCGTGCTTCGCCCTGGTCAGGACCGGCCATGAGCACCCAGGCACAGCCGGTCCACGATGTCGCCGATCGATCGATCGAGCAGCTTGCGGCCGCGCTCGACGAGGCGATGGGCGGGCTGTCCGGCCTCGAGCCGGACTCGCGCGCCGTCATCACCGACGCCCTGGACGCGCTCAACGCCCTGCACAAGCAGGCGTTGACCACGGTCGTACGTCGGCTGCGGGACGACCCGCGCGGCAAGGAGCTGCTCTTCGAGCTGGTGGACGAGCCTGACGTCTTGATGGCCCTCACCATGCACGGGATCGTCCGACCTGACGCGATGACCCAGGCTCGCCGGGTGCTCGACTCGGTCCGCCCCGGCCTGGCGTCCCACGGGGGAGGCGTCGAGCTCGACCGGATCGAGGGGAGCACGGCGTTCGTGAAGCTCCAGGGTGCCTGCAACGGCTGCTCGATGGCATCGGTCACGATGCGCAACGGGGTCGAGGCCGCACTGGTCGAGGGCGTACCCGGTCTCACCTCGGTCGAGGTGCTGCCGAACGACCCGTCGCCGACCTTGATCCCCTTGAGTTCGATCACGGTGGGCTCACCCGACCAAGCTGCCGAGGACCTCGCCCGGGCCGAGCGTGCGCTCGAGGAAGCTGGCTGGTCATCAGCGGTTGCCGTCGGGACCGTCGGTGTCGGCGAGGTCTGTGCGGTGACCCTGACTCCGCGCGACGCACCCTCACTCGAGGTGATCGTGGTCAACGCCGCCGGGCAGATGGCGGCCTTCATCAACGAGTGCGCCCACATGGGGCGCCGTCTCGACGACGCGCTCGTGGATGCCGAAGAGGGCACGATCACGTGCGCCGGTCACGGCTTCTGCTACGACTCCAGCAACGGCGAGTGCATGTCGATGCCCGGCGCGCAGCTCCAACAATTGCCGCTGCGTCTCGAGCACGGCCAGGTCTGGGTCCGCGCCAGCGGAGACCTCGGGGGCTGACGCGTGCGGGTTCAGGTGATCGCAACTGGCTCCGTTCACACCGGAGTGCTGCCGGGGCACGGGTTCGGCGGCCTCGACGAGGCCGCGCCCGCGTCGTACGGCGGCTGGCGACCACGCGCGATCCTGGGCGCCGACTCCCCTGGCGGCCTGCAACTGCCGGCGGCGGCACCGGCTGCCGGCCAGCTCTACGCGCCCCGGGCGGCCTGGACCGACGGGCAGATCGTGGTCGCTGCCGACACCGGCAACCATCGCGTGATGATCTGGCACGGCGTCCCCACCAGCGACGGGGTGCCGGCCGATGTCGTGCTGGGCCAGCCCGACGAGCACACGGAGGGCCCGGCCGCCGGCGGCCTCGGCCCGGCCGTCGGGATGCAGCTGCCCACCGGGGTGCTGGTCCACGAGGGGCGTCTAGTCGTCGCGGACGCGTGGCACCACCGCATCCTGATGTGGGACACCGTCCCGACCGTGACCGGGACGCCGCCCGACCGCGTGCTCGGGCAGGTCGACGCCCACCACGTCGAAGCCAACCGTGGCGGTGAGGCGGACGCAGCGTCGTTCTACTGGCCGTTCGGGATCGCGGTCATCGGCGGCCGCTTCTACGTCGCCGACACCGGCAACCGCCGGGTCCTGGTGTGGCGCGATGGCGTCCCCACCACGGACCGGCCCGCGGACGTGGTCCTGGGACAGCCCGGACCCGCCGACCGCGAGGAGAACCGTGGCGATGAAGCCGGCGCCGACTCCTTCCGATGGCCCCACGACATCGCCGCCGCGGGCGACGGGATCGTCGTCGCCGACGCCGGCAACCACCGCCTGCTGCGTTGGGCTCGGCACCCGGAGACTGACTGCCCGGCCGATGCCGTGCTCGGCCAACTCGACATGACCGCCTCGATGGAGTTCCCCTACGTCTCGCAGGCGGGGCGCTTCCGCTTCCCCTACGCCGTCTCGACGACACCCAGTGGGGCTATGGCGGTCGCCGACACGGCCAACAACCGGGTGCTGATCTACGGCTCGGTCGAGGCCACTCACGACGCCGCACCCGATGCCGTGCTGGGGCAGCCGACCTTCGCAGCCAACGGGGAGAACCGCTGGGAGCAGGTCGCGGCCGACACACTGTGCTGGCCGTACGGCGTGCACTGGCACCCGGGCGGCGGGGATGCTCCAGACCTGCTGCTGGTCGCCGACAGCGGCAACAACCGCATCGCCATCTGGGAGCGGCCATGACGTCGCTGAGGAGCTGGACCGAGACGAATGTTAGGCAACGGGTGGTGGTCCGAGGCGTCGTCCAGGGCGTCGGCTTCCGGCCGCACGTCGCCCGACTCGCCGAGGAGCTCGGCCTAGTCGGACACTGCCGCAACGACGCGACCAGCGTCATCATCGAGGTCGAGGGCCCGCCGGAGCGGGTCGACGACTTCCTGATCCGGCTCGTCGGCCAGGCGCCGCCGATGGCGCGCATCGCCTCGGTCGACGCAGCACCCGTGAGTCCCACCGGCGAGGTCGGCTTCACCATCGAGACCTCCTCCGCCTCGGTCGGCGCCCGCACGCTGGTCGCGCCGGACGCGGCGGTCTGCGACGACTGCCTGAGCGAGCTGGTCGACCCCGGGGATCGCCGGCACCGGCACCCCTTCATCACCTGCACCAACTGTGGTCCGCGCTTCACGATCACCCGCGACCTGCCCTACGACCGGCCACAGACCTCGATGGCACCGTTCCCGCTGTGCGCACAGTGCGCTGGGGAGTACGCCGATCCGCGGGACCGCCGCCACCATGCCCAGCCCATCGGCTGCCACGACTGCGGCCCGCGGCTCGTCCTGCGCTCGCCCGACGGCACAGAGCTGGCCACCGACACCGAAGGAGCGCTGCGCGCCGCCGTGGCGTCCCTTCGCGGCGGGGCGATCGTGGCCATCAAGGGGATCGGCGGCTATCACCTCGCCTGCGACGCCACCTCCTGCACCGCCGTCGAGGTGCTCCGGGGCCGCAAGCACCGCCCCGACCAGCCCTTCGCGCTGATGGCCCGCGACCTCGAGACCGCGGCCACCCTGGTCGACGTCCGTGGCGGCGAGGCTCTCCTGACGTCAGCGGCACGCCCAATCGTCCTGCTGCCCGCCCATCCCGCAGCGCCGGTGGCCGACTGTGTGGCGCCCGGATACGACGAGCTCGGCGTGATGCTGCCCTACACCCCGTTGCACCACCTGCTCTTCGCCGATCTGCCTGAGGGAGCGCCCGGCGCGCCGAGCGTGCTGGTTATGACGTCGGGCAACGCCTCCGGCGAGCCGATCGCCTTCACCGATGCCGACGCGCTCGATCGCCTCGCCGGGATCGCCGACCTGTTCCTCACCCACAACCGGGAGATCGTGGTGCCCTGCGAGGACTCCGTCGTCGCGGTGGGCCCTCGCGGCCCGGTGCCGGTTCGACGTTCGCGCGGCTACGCTCCCTTGCCAGTGGCACTGCCCGGCGATGCGGTCGTGCTGGCCGCCGGGGCCGAGATCAAGAACACGTTCTCCCTGACGCGCGACGGCCAGGCCTTCCTCTCCGCACACGTGGGCGACCTCGGCTCGCTCGAGGCCCAACGCGTCCATGACGCGGCGACGGCAACGATGCTGCGCTTCCACCGGGCCACCCCCGAGGCCGTCGCCGTCGACCCGCACCCGGCCTACGCCTCGTCGGCCTGGGGACGACGCCGGGCCGAGGAGCTCGACGTTCCGGTTGTCGAGGTCCAGCACCACCACGCGCACCTCGCCGCGCTGGCGGCCGAACACGGCCGTCTGGACCACACGATTCTTGGCGTCGTCTTTGACGGCACCGGCTACGGCTGCGACCACACTGTGTGGGGTGGTGAGTTCCTCGTCCTCGGTCATTCCGGCGCGTCCGCTGAGCGGGTCGGCCACCTCGGCGCCGTACGCCTCCCCGGCGGGGACGCTGGCGTCCGCAACCCCCTCCGCACGGCCGCTCTTGCAGTCCTCGCCGCAGGCGGGTCGCTCGACGACCTCCCCCTCGAGCTCACCCCGGAGGAGCGACAGGTCCTGCCCGGCCTCCTTGAGCACGGCACCGGTTGGGTTACCACCAGCTCGGTAGGCCGGCTCTTCGACGTTGCGGCGGCGCTGCTGGGCATCCGCGGCCGAGTCACCTATGAGGCACAGGCCGCGATCGAGCTCGAAATGGCCGCTCGCGTCACTCAGCGGAACTCCGCGGGTGACGAGCCGGTGGCCCCGGCGTGGCTGCCAATGCGTAACCCGGCCGGCGGGATCCCCTTCCTCGATCCCGAACCGCTGGTACGGGCGTTGTGTCGGCCCAATGCTCGCGTCGACGTCGGCCGCTCGGCGCTGCTGTTCCACCACGCGCTCGCCGACGCGACCGTCACTCTCGCCAGCGTCCAGGCGGCCGCCGCCGGGACCGAGACGATCGGACTCACCGGAGGCGTGTTCTGCAACCGACTGCTCGCCGACGCCGTCACGCGACGCCTTGAGGCCTCCGGCTTCGAGGTCCTCACGCACCGCGAAGTGCCACCCAACGACGGTGGCCTGGCGCTCGGCCAGGCCGCGGTGGCCACCGCGATGCTGGCCGGGACACCGACGACCAGGCCGATCTTGAAGACCTCGACTATCGCGATGAAGGAGAAGATCTGATGTGCCTCGGAGTGCCCGGCCAGATCCGGGAACGGTGGACCGACCCACAGGGCGCGTTGCTCGCCCGTGCCGACTTCGTCGGCGAGGAACGAGTGATCCGGCTCAACTACCTGCCTGACCTCGCCGTCGGCGACTGGACCATCGTGCATGCTGGCTTCGCGCTCACCCGGCTCGACGAGGCAGAGGCCCGCAAGACTGTCGCGGTGATGCGCGAGGTCGGACTGCTGGAGGGAACGGCATGACTGCTCAGACCGTGCGTGACCAGATCGCCGACGAGCTGATCGGCGCCGACCTCTCCCAGGACCTCGCCCAGGCCTCGTTGTCGCTGGCCCGGGCCTTCCACCGTGGCGCCACCTTGTGGGTGGTCAGCCCGCAGTGGGAGCCACACGCCCACCACGTCGCCGTGGAGTTCGTGCACCCGGTGATCATGGGCAAGCGTGCGCTTCCGTCGGTGGCCCTCGTGGGCGCTGACCCGGTGGCTCAGACCCGAGTCGCCGTGCGGGCCGGCGACGTCGTGATCGCGGTGGCGGCCGCCGATGACCCCACCGCACTTAGCCTTATGCAGCGGGCGCCCGCGTGGGGGGTCTCCACGATCTGGGTCGGCTTCGGCCAGCGACCACCGGACGGCGCCGCCGACCACGTGCTCTGGGTTGCCTCCGACGATCCGATGGTCCCGGCGACGGGGCGCTTCGTGCTGATGTACCACCTGCTCTGGGAACTCACCCACGTCTGCTTCGAGCACCCGGGATTGCTCACCGCCGAGGACGAGGAGTGCACCGAGGAGGTCTGCGTGACCTGCTCGGACGAGGGCCGCCTCGCCGAGGTCCTCGAGGCGCCCTCCGAGCCGACAGAGCCCGCCGCCGTACGTACTGCCACCGGTGAGGAGGACGTCGACGTGAGCCTGGTTGGCGACGTCGCTCCGGGCGACCTGATCCTCATCCATGCCGGCATGGCCCTGACCAAGGTGGAGCCTTCATGACGGACGACAGCACCGGCTTCCTCTATCCCTTCATCGAGGCCGACGAGAATGATCCGCAGGCCCTGCTCGCCGACCTCGCTTCCTCGGCGCGCGACAAGGCGGCGATCTCCCGTGACTTGCAACGATCCTCCCTCGCGCGGATGGAGCCCGACATCGTGGCCGCTGGGCGCGCCATGGGCGAGCGATTCATCGCCGGCGGTCGGCTCTACACGTTCGGCAACGGCGGTTCCTCGACTGATGCCGCGACCCTAGCGGGTCTCTTCTGCAACCCGCCTGCCGGGCGACCGGTGGCGGCGTGGTCGCTCACAGACGATCAGGCGGTCGTCACCGCCCTGGGCAACGACGTCGGCTTCGAGCTGATCTTCAGCCGGCAGATCATCGCCCATTCCACCCCCGGCGACGTCGCGATCGCCCTGTCCACGAGCGGCAACTCCGACGACCTGCTCCGCGGTCTGGCAGAGGCCCGCAAACTCGGCCTGCTGACGATCGGCTTCGCCGGGTACGACGGCGGGCAGATGCAGGCCAGTGACGAACTCGACTACTGCTTCACCGTCGACTCCCAATCCATCCACCGGATCCAGGAGTCGCACGCGATGATCGGCCACCGGCTGTGGTCCGTTGCGCAGGAGACCATGCGGGAGTGGCGCGCCGTGCGCCGTTCGGCGCCAGCCGCTGCCGCGGAACCGCCTACGCGAGAAGAGGTCAGCCGATGACGGTCACACCACGCGCCCAGACGCCGCGTGAGCTGCAGGTGCTCTCCCGGATCGAGGCCTTCCGGCAACGTCGGCCCCGGTTGCTCGAGGACGTCATCACGCTGGCCCACGGCGCCGGCGGCAAGTCGTCGGCGGCGCTGACCGACGCCGTCTTCCTGGAAGCCTTCGGCAACCCCACCCTCGCCGCCCTCGGCGACTCGGCCGGACTAACCCTGCCGAGTGGTGAACGTCTCGCCTTCTCCACCGACTCCTACGTGGTCCAGCCGATCCAGTTCCCCGGCGGGTCCATCGGCCACCTCGCCGTGCACGGCACGGTCAACGATCTGGCAGTCTCGGGCGCGAATCCGAAGTGGCTCTCGGCCGGCTTCGTGATCGAGGAGGGACTGTCCATCGAGGTGCTGCGCGAGATCGTCGCCGACATGACCGAGGCAGCGGCACTTGCCGGCGTCGAGATCGTGACTGGTGACACCAAGGTGGTACCCAGGGGCGCCGCCGACCGCCTCTTCATCAACACCGCCGGCATCGGCATCGTCCCGGCCGATCGAGTGCTCGGACCCGAGCGCGTCGCGCCCACCGACCGAGTCCTGGTCTCCGGCACGATGGGCGACCACGGGATGGCGGTGATGCTCGCGCGCGGCGAGCTCAACATCGAGGCCGACATCTCCTCCGACACCGCGGCCCTCGGCGGCATCGTGAGCGAACTGCTCGCGGCCGCACCGGGCACTCGCTGGATGCGCGACGCTACCCGCGGTGGGGTCGGCACAGTGCTCAACGAGTTGGCGAAGTCCGCCAACGTCGGGGTGATCATCGAAGAGGCGCGGCTCCCGGTCCGACCAATCGTCAACGGCGCGTGTGACCTGCTCGGCATCGATCCGCTCTATGTCGCCAACGAAGGAAAGTTCGTCGCGGTGGTGCCAGTCGAGGAGTCGGCGGCCGCGCTGGCGGCCCTTCGTGCGCACCCGCTGGGGCATGACGCCGACATCATCGCGGAGGTGGTGGCCGATCCCCCGGGGATCGTGGCGCTGCGCACCCCGTTCGGCGGAAGCCGAATCGTCGACATGCTCGTCGGCGACCCGTTGCCCCGAATCTGTTGACCCCTAGCTGATGCCCCCCATTGTTGATCGAGAGGAAGAGCCATGTGTCTGGGAATCCCGGGACAGGTCGTCGAGACGGTCGACGCGGAGAACTACCTGGCAAAGGTCGACGTGTCGGGAGTACGGCGAACCATCAGCGTCCGACTGCTGGCCGACACCGGCCTCAAGGACGGCGACTGGGTGCTGGTGCACGTCGGGTTCGCCATGGCCAGGATCGACGAGGAAGAAGCGGCGATCACCCTCGCGCAGCTCCAGAAGATGGGCAGCGAGTACGACAACGAACTGGAGCAGTTCAGCTCCACGAGCCTGTAGGAGACGCGAGATGAAGTTCGTCGACGAGTTCCGAGACCCGGCCGCTGCGCGCGCTCTGGTCAGAAAGATCACCCAGCTGGCCACCGAGGACGAATACAAGTTCATGGAGGTGTGTGGCGGACACACCCACACCATCTATCGACACGGCCTCGAGCACATCCTTCCGGACAACATCGAACTGGTGCACGGGCCCGGCTGCCCGGTCTGTGTCATCCCGATGGGACGCATCGACGATGCGATCTGGCTCGCCCAGCAAGAAGGTGTCATCTTCACGACCTTCGGCGACATGATGCGTGTGCCCGGGTCGACGGGCTCCTTGCTCGACGCCAAGGCGCGCGGCGCGGACTGTCGCTTCGTCTATTCCCCGCTCGACGCGCTGAAGATCGCGATGGAGAACCCGACCAAGCACGTCGTGTTCTTCGCCGTCGGGTTCGAGACGACGGCGCCCTCCACCGCGGTCACCCTGGTGCGCGCGAAGCAGTTGGGAGTCACCAACTTCTCCGTGTTCGCCAACCACGTCACGATCGTCCCGCCGATCAAGGCCATCCTCGATTCGCCCGACCTGCGGCTCTCCGGCTTCCTCGGGCCCGGTCACGTCTCCACCGTGGTCGGCACCAGGCCCTACCGGTTCGTCAACGAGGTCTACGGCAAGCCGATGGTGGTAGCCGGCTTCGAACCACTCGACATCCTTCAGTCGGTCCACATGTTGCTCAAGCAGATGGACGAGGGCCGATGCGAGGTCGAGAACCAGTACTCCCGCATCGTCCGAGCCGAGGGCAATCCGCAGGCACTCAAGCTGCTCGGCGAGACCATGGAGCTGCGTCCCCACTTCGAGTGGCGTGGTCTCGGCTTCATCTCACAAAGCGCCCTCAAGGTCCACCGCGACTACGCCGACTGGGACGCCGAGGAGCGATTCTCGATGCCGGGCATCCGGGTCGCCGACCCAAAGGCCTGCCAGTGCGGGGAAGTCCTCAAGGGCGTCATCAAGCCATGGGAGTGCAAGGTCTTCGGCACCGCGTGCACCCCCGAGACCCCGATCGGGACCTGCATGGTCTCGCCGGAGGGCGCCTGCGCGGCGTACTACAACTTCGGCCGACTGCACCGCGACACGGCCATCATGGTGGGTGAGCGCGCCGAGCTGTGAGCGAGACCTCGGACCACGACGTCGAAGGCGAGCGGCTGTTCGCCCGCTACGCGCACGCGCCCAACGCCCTGGGCTACTGCGGTCCCTCGGCCGCGGCCGTCCTCCAGCGCTCGGCCTGCGGCCGGCCGGTCGAGCCAGGTGGGGTACGGCGCACAGCCACGCAGTTCTCGGGGGTCTGGCCCTATCAGGTGCTGATCGGCGAGTTCGTGGGTCTCGACCCGCTCTCCGAGGCGGTCGGCCGGGCCTACTGGACCGGGTCGGACGTCACCGACCAGGTGGACGACCAGCGTCTCGGTGAGTTGTTGATCGACCGGTTCGCCGCACAGGCGGGGCACTACTGGTCCCATCTGCGTGCCGAGCTGTTGCCGGAGGTGCGGCCCACTCACGCCTTCCACGTCCTCGGCGTATATCCCTGGACGCGGCTGCTCTCAACCGGACTGCCTGAGCCGCTGCACGTCCTGGACTCATGCCGGATCCGCGCCGGTCGCGTGCTGGACGTCGATGAAGACTCGATGCTGGTGGAGGTCGACACCTTGCACCACGACGGGCTGCTGCGGATCGGCGAGCCGCGTCACGAACGCGTGGCGTGGCGTACCGCAGACGGCGCGATGGCCGAGTTCACCGAGGGCGACTGGGCGGCGATCCACTGGTCGTTCGCGTGCGACCGGCTGACGTCGGCGCAGGCCGAAACCCTGCTGGCCAGGTCGGCGGAGCAGGTGGTCCTCACCAACACGCGGCTGGCGCAACAGGGGGCCTGACGGGCCGTCCGCAGTCGGTGTCCTAGCGGCCCTCGACGGTGTCCCAGATGGCGTCGGTGCGGGACGTCACCGCGCGCGCCAGGGCGCCGAGTCGCCCCTGGTGGGGCAGGTGGGGGTGCGGGCGGGTGGGTGAGTGGGCCTCGACCCGGAGGAGTCGCTCGCCGATGCGCACCAGGCCGGCGTGGTCGTGGTGTTTACGCAGCTGGGTCAGGGCCTGCTGCTCGAGGTCGAGGAGGGTGGCGACCTGTTCCTCGACCTCGGCCACCAGGGCAGGGAACGAACACTTGCTCATGCTGGAACTGCCGTAGAGCCGGGCTTTGATCCACAACGTGCTCTGCTCGACGTCGCGGCACAGGGTGCGCAGCGCTTGGGCCAGGTCGGCCTCGCCGACGGAACGGACCTCGTCGATGGCCACGGCGCGCACGGCGTTGACGTGGCGCGTGAGTTCGATGAGCATCGCGTCGGCGCGGTGTTGGACGTCGCGGGCCTGACGCGGCCAGGTCATGACATGGATGTCCTCGAAACGCTGCGCCAGGCGCTCATGGGCGACCCGGATGATCTCCTGGATCGGTTGCTCGTGGGTCGCCAGGTCGGGGTCGAGGCCGCTGGGTGTCGTGGTGCTCGGGGCCATGGTTGTTCGTCTCCTTCGACGAGGGAACAAGTGCCTGGCTCCACCATCGACCGGCCCGCGCCGGAATGGATCACCCTGCCGGGGGAGCGGGTGGGTGAGGTCTCCAGACTTCGGGGCCCACGACATGTCAGGTACGAGGTCACCCCCGACCTCACCCCCGACCTCACCCCCGACCTCACCCCCGACCTCACCCTGGGGGTGGTGGACGCGCGGTTCCGCCGGTCCGAAGGTGGAGATCCACCGATTCCAGGGAGATCGCCATGACCAACGGCCGCATCCGCACCCTCCTGATCAGCACCGTTCGGCACGTCCTCGAAGCGCAGCCGGCCTCATGACTCCCGAACGCATCGCCGCGCGCCTGTTCACTCCGGGGAAGGGTCTGCTCGCGGTCGACGAGCACCTCGATCGCATCTCGACCGACACCGATGGGAGAGCCGAGTTCGAGGCCCAGGGCCACCGAGCGATGCTGCTCGAGACCCCCGAACTCGATCAGTGGATCTCGGGCGTGCTGGTCGCGCCCGAGGGGTTGACCCAGTGCCGCGGGGCCGCGCCCACGGGAATCGTGGTCGGGGTGCGCCTCGACGCGCATCGGGCAGAACGCGACCTGGGCGACCTTGTTCGAGATGGTGCCAGCTTCGTGAAGTGGCGGGCAGATCTCGACCCCTTCACGACGACCGGACCGGCGGCGTACGTCGACACGACCCTGCTCGCTGAACGGGCCGCGGCCAGCCTTGAGGTGGGCCTGCTGCCGATGCTGGACATTGCGATGCCCAACCAGTGCTCGCACAGTCATGCGGTGGCGATGGCGGTCACCGGCAACGCCATCCGGGCGCTGGACAGAGCGCTGGCCGCTGCGTCCGTCCCCGCGAGCCAGGTGGTGATCAGGATGAACTTCGTGCGGCCGGGCGTGTGGCACGACGATCCGGCCGACCCGGAGCTCGTGGCCCAAACCACCATTCAGCTGCTCAGGGAGCATGTTCCCCCCACCCTCGCGGGGGTGATGTTCATGTCGACAGGGCTGGACAACGACGTTGCCTGTGCCTCCCTGGGTGCCGTGAGCGGCCAAGCGGCGGAGGCAGGACTGCGTCTGCCGATCACGTTCGCGTTCGGGCGCGCACTGGTCGCCCCGGCCACCCTTGCCTGGACGAGCCAGGATGGGGGCATCATTTCCGGCCAGGCTGCCCTCAGTGCGTCGTGCCGCGCCGCTGCCCAGGCACTCCACCCCGCCGCCAAGGGGGGATGAGCCCGCGCCACGACGCGAACCTAGGTAGGTCCCAGACCTGTCGGCCTCCCACAGGCGCTGTCCAGGCCGATCCACCCCTCCGGCCACCCCTCGGATGGATGCCGGGCCACCGGCCCCGCTGGTTTGCTCGGTCCAGGTCGCACGCACCCGTCGTCCCCGCCACCTTCCTTTGAGGAGTTCATGATGCTGATCGAACGCACCACGCTCGCGCAGTTCCTCATCGAGGAGCGTCGCCGTCACCTCGAGTCGAGCGGCGAACTCAACTCGCTCATCCTCGACGTCGCTCTGGCCTGCAAGGCGGTCGCGAAGCGGATGGCCACCGGCGCCCTCACCGATGTGATCGGCAAGGCGGGGGCCGTCAACGTCCAGGGTGAGCAGCAGCAGAAGCTGGACATCGTCGCCAACGACATCTTCCTGTCCGTCAACGAAGGCACCGGAAATGTGGCCGGGATGGCATCCGAAGAGCTGGATGACCCCTACCTGATCCCGGCCGCCTATCCACGCGGCAAGTACCTCCTTGCCTTCGATCCGCTCGACGGCTCCTCCAACATCGACGTCAACGTCTCGGTGGGCAGCATCTTCTCGATCCTGCGCGCGACCACCGCGGGGGAGGACCCCGAGGTCGAGGACTTCCTCCAACCGGGGACCCAGCAGGTCGCAGCCGGGTACGCCGTCTACGGTCCGGCCACCGTCCTGGTGATCACCGTCGGGAGGGGCGTGCACGTCTTCACCCTGGACCCGAGTCTTGGCGAGTTCTTTCTCACCGAGGTAGACCTCACCCTCCCCGAGTCCACCTCGGAGTACGCCGTCAACAGCTCCAATCAGCGCTTCTGGGAGCCGGCGGTTCTGCGCTACGTGAGCGAGTGCCTCCAAGGGGTCAACGGCCCGCGCGAACGGGACTTCAACATGCGCTGGGTCGCGTCCCTGGTTGCCGAAACGCATCGGATCCTCACCCGCGGCGGAGTCTTCCTGTATCCGCGCGACACCAAGGACTCCGACAAGGCAGGCCGGCTGCGCCTCCTGTATGAGGCGAACCCGATCGCGATGCTGATCGAGCAGGCAGGTGGCCGCGCCACGACCGGCTACGAACGCGTCCTGGACGTCAAGCCGAAGGACCTGCACCAGCGCATCGGCTTCATCTTCGGCAGCCGCGAGGAAGTGGAGCGCATCGAGCGCTATCACGCCGAGCCGGCCGACGCGGCGGCCGACAACCACCCGCTCTACGGCTTGCGCGGTCTGTTCCGCGTCAACACCTGAGGAGGTCCCCATGTCCGTCAAGCACCCAGTCGTTGCCATCACCGGTTCGTCCGGCGCCGGAACCACCTCGGTGATGCGCACGTTCGAGCAGATCTTCCGTCGCGAGCACGTCAATGCGGCCTTCGTCGAGGGCGACAGCTTCCACAGGTTCGACCGCGTGGAGATGAAGGCGGAGATGGCGCGTGCGCTGGCCGAGGGTGACCACACCTTCAGCCACTTCGGGCCCGAGGCTAACCTCTTCGGGGAACTTGAGGAGCTGTTCCGGGTGTACGGCGAAACGGGCACCGGCAAGCTGCGCAAGTATCTCCACAGCGACGAGGAAGCGGCGCCGTACAACCAGGAGCCGGGCACGTTCACGCCTTGGGAGGAGATCCCTGCTGGCACCGATCTGCTCTTCTACGAGGGTCTGCACGGCGCGGTGGCCACCGAGACGGTCAATGTCGCGCAATTCACCGATCTGCTGATCGGTGTAGTGCCGGTCATCAACCTCGAGTGGACGCAGAAAGTACAACGCGACAAGTCCCAGCGCGGCTACTCCGCGGAGGCGGTCACCGAGACCATCCTGCGCCGGATGGACGACTATGTGAACTACATGTGCCCACAGTTCTCCCGCACGCACGTGAACTTCCAGCGGGTCCCAATCGTGGACACGTCCAACCCCTTCATCGCGCGGACCATCCCAAGCCAAGACGAGTCGATGCTCGTGATCAGATTTGCCAACCCGCGCGGGATCGACTTCCCCTACCTGCTCTCGATGCTGCATGACTCGTTCATGTCGCGGCCGAACACCATCGTGTGCCCCGGCGGGAAGATGGACCTGGCCATGCAGCTGATCTTCACGCCGATGCTGTGGCGGCTGCTCGAGCACCGCGACAAGGCCCGCTGAGCCCATCAACGCCATCGTCCCCGCGCTAGGAGGATCCCGTGGCCATTCAACAGCCGTGAACGGCTTGGGCAGCGGGCGGAACCCGACCAGGCCGACCGACGCTAACTAGCGTCCCAGCACTTCCGCCAGGGCGCCGAGCACCATGGTGACCGCGTCCGGTCGCGCGTTGGGACCCATCAGACCGATGCGCCACACCGAGCTGGCGAACTCGCCGACCCCGGCGCCGATCTCGATGTCGTAGCGGTTCAGCAGGGTGCGCCGGACCGCGGCCGAGTCGACATCGGCCGGCACTTTGACCGCGGTGAGGTCGGGCAGCCGTGAACCCTTTTCTGCGAACAACTCGAGGCCCATGGCCTCGAGCCCGTCCTGAAGAGCCTGGCCCGCCGCCGCATGCCTGGCCCACACGTTCGGCAATCCCTCGTGGAGGATCCTGCCGAGGCCGGCGTGGAGCGACGTGACCATCGCGACGGGCGCCGTGTGGTGGTACGTGCGGCCACCTCCTTTCGACACCGCCTCGCCGGCGTAGCCCCCGATGAGACCGAGGTCGAGGTACCAGGACTGCGGGCGTTCGACGCGACGCGCGAACGCGCGATCGTTGATGGTGAACGGAGCAAGTCCCGGTGCGACGCCCAGGCACTTCTGAGTGCCGGCGTAGCCCACGTCAATGCCCCAGTCGTCGGCCCGTAGCTTGAGGCCGCCGATGGAGGTCACCGCGTCGACGACCAGGAGTGCGTCCCCGGCCGCGCGCACGGCTTCACCCAGCGCCGCGATGTCGGATTGGACCCCCGTCGACGTCTCGGCGTGCACTGCGGCCACGAGTGTGGGCGAAGGGTGGGCGGCCAGCACTCGCTCGGGATCGACGGGGGTGCCCCACGTGTGCTCAACAGGGACCACGTGGGCGCCGCATCGCCTCGCCACTTCGCACATCCGCTGCCCGAACAGGCCGTTGACCGCGACGACCACGACGTCGTCGGGCCGTACGGTGTTGACGAAGGCCGCCTCCATGCCCGCCGACCCTGTTGCCGAGAGCGGAAGCGTGCGTACGTTGGCGGTGCCCCACGCCTCCCGGAGGCGATCACAGGTCTCGTCCATGATCGCGATGAAGGCCGGATCGAGGTGACCGAGCAACGGCCGGGCCAGACCCTCCGTCGCCTCCGGGTAGGGGTTGGTCGGGCCGGGACCGAACAGGTGGCGTCTGACGATGGGTGTCATCTCTCTCCTCGTTGGCACTACAGGACTGCGCCGGGGTTTAGGATGCCGTCGGGGTCGAGAGCATCCTTGATGCGTTTCGTCAGTGTCATCACGTCGGCACCGAGCTGGTCGGGCAGTGCGGCCTTCTTCGCGCGTCCCACTCCGTGCTCCCCGGTGATGGTCCCGCCGAGCGCGATCGCGATCGTCATCACCTCGTCGAACGCCTGACGCGCCCGGACCGCGGCACCGGGATCCGCGGCGTCGTACACGATGATCGGGTGGGTGTTTCCGTCGCCGGCATGGGCCACGACGGCGATCTCCACGGCGCAGCGCTTCGCGATGCCGGCCACTCCGTCGACGAGGTCGGGCAGCAGCGGCACCGGGACGCCGACGTCCTCAAACAGCACGCTCCCGCGCTGCTCGAGAGCGAGGAACGCGTTGCGGCGGGCTGCGACGAACATCTGGGCCTCGTCGGCGTTGGTAGTCGTGAAGACGTCCGTCGCGCCTTCCTGCTCGCAGTGCTCGCGGATCAGGTCAATCTCGGTCTTGCACGACGGGCCGGACGCATCCGACTGCGCGATCAGCAGTGCGCCGGTCGAACGGTCGAGTCCGTGGGAGCGCCAGTCCTCGACGGCGTTGATGGTGGTGTTGTCCATCAGCTCCAGCATCGAGCAACGCACGCGGCTGCGGATCGCCACCACGGCCCGCGCTGCGGCGGCCATGGTCGGGAAAGCACTGACCAGAGCCGCGCCTGCGGTCTGGGCAGGGATCAACCGCAGAGTCGCCCGGGTGATCACGCCGAGGGTGCCCTCGCTGCCGACGAACAGCTTCAGCAGCGACAGCCCGGCGACGTCCTTGATCTGCTTGCCGCCCAGCGTGACGAGCGTGCCGTCGGCCAGGACGACGTCCATGCCGAGGACGTAGTCGGTCGTCACGCCGTACTTCACGCAGCACAGGCCGCCGGCGTTGGTGGCGAGGTTGCCACCGATCGAGCAGATCTCATACGACGAGGGATCGGGCGGGTACCACAGGCCGTGCTCGGCAGCTGCTCGCTTGACGTCCGCATTCAGCGCCCCCGGGTCGACGATCGCGACCTGGCAGGCGGGGTCGATTTCGATGTGTCGCATCCGGTCCAACGAGATCGTGATCCCGCCGTCGACGGCCGAGGACCCGCCCGATAGGCCTGTGCCGGCGCCACGCGGGACCACGGGCACCCGGTGCGCGGCCGCCCAGCGCACTGCCTGTTGCACGTGGCTGGCGTTGCCGGCGCGTACGACGGCGATCGGCATCCCGGCCGACCCGTCCCGCGCGAAGTCCTCGCGGTACTTGTCCATCTCGTCGGCGCCCGTCACCACCACCCCGTCGGGGAGCTGGCTGACGAGCTCGGCGACGGCCTCGGCGACGGCCTCGGCGATCTGCATTGTCCTGAGTGTGCAAGCGATCAGGCCGGGCGGGCCGCCGCTCGAAGCCGGTCCCGGAACCAGGCCGTGAACGCGGGGTCCCCGGCGTCAGGGGCCACCAGCGTCGCTGCGGACAGGTCGTCGTCACGGGTGTAGGTGTTGTAGGTGGCCACGCAGACCAGGCCTGCGGCCACGGCCGCGCGTACGCCGTTCGCCGAGTCCTCGACCGCCACGACCCCCTCCGGTGCGGTGCCGTGCTGGCGCAGCACCTCGAGGTAGACGGCGGGGCTGGGCTTGAGGTCTGGCACCTCGGTCCCGGTCACGACGAGTCCGAAGCGGTCTCCGAAAACCCGGTCGAGCAGGGGCTCCACCCAGGCGCGGGTGCCGGTGGTGGCGACGTGCATCGGCACCCCGTGAGTCGCGAGCTCACCGATCAGTTCGTGAACCCCCGGCCGCGCCTGGATGCGCCCCGCCTCGACGAGGTCGCGCATGATTGCGGTCTTGCGCTTGTGCAACGCGGCGGCCAGCTCGCGCGCCTCGCCAGAGGGTCGGCCGGCGCGCTCGAACCAGTGCACCATCCTCTGGACGCCGCCGGGGATGCGGAGCAGGTCGCCGTAGGTCCTGACATCCCACCGGTCGGGCAACCCCGCCTCGTCGAACGCCGCGTTAAACGCCACCCGGTGGCCGTCACGCTCACTGTCCACGAGGGTGCCGTCAACATCGAAGATGACCGCCGACAGGTCACTCATCGCGCAGCGAGGTGCGCGCGGATCCGCTCCGCGACTGTGTCGACGGTGAAGCCATGGTGAGCCATCACCTCATCACCGGGACCGCTGTCGCCGAATCCGTCGAGGCCGATGGCGAGGTCGACCAGGCCGGCCCAGCCGGCGGTTGCGCCGGCCTCGAGGCTCACCGTCGTGACCCCGGGGTCGGGCGCGTAGTGGGTTCGGTCCAGGACCGAGACGACGCGGGCGCCGTACCCCTCCTCGCGCAGGCGCTCGGCGACCGCCACGGCCAGGGACACCTCCGACCCGGTGGCCACGATCTGGACATCGGACTGGCCGTCCCCCTCGAAGCTGGACGGATCGAGCTGCGGCAGGCCCTGACGGGAGAGGATCAGCGCGGTCGGGCCGTCGGTGCGCTCCAGCGCCAGCCGCCAAGCCGCCGCGGTCTCCGCGTCGTCGGCAGGGCGCAAGACCTGCAGGCCGGGAATGATCCGCAGTGACTCCACGTGCTCGACGGGCTGGTGCGTGGGCCCGTCCTCGCCGACAGCGATCGAGTCGTGGGTGAGCACGTGGATCACGGGCTGATGCATCAGCGCGGCCAGGCGCAGGGCCGGACGCAGGTAGTCCGCGAAGACGAGGAAGGTACTGCCGAAGACCCGGAACCCGCCGTGCAGGCTGATCCCGTTCATGATCGCGGCCATCCCGAACTCACGGATACCGAACGCGATCGCGCGCCCCGCGTAATTGTCACGGGTGACCAGCTCGCCGAACGCCGTGCCGGTCGAGCCGGACAGATCGGCGGAACCGCCCACGAGCTCCGGCATGACCTCGCGCAGGGCATCCAGACAGGCCTGCGAGGACTGCCGGGTGGCCCGGGGCTTCTCGCCGACGGTCACGAGGAGTGCCTCGGCGACACCAGGAGGCAGCACCAGGTCGCGCGTACGGCGGAACTGCGCGGCCAGGTCAGGGTCGTCCTCCTCGAGTGCGGCGAACGCGGTGTCCCACGCTCCGTGCGCGTTGGCTCCTCCGGCGGCCACGGCGGCGCAGGTTTGCTGCACCTCGGCCGGCACCTCGAACGGGGCGTAGCCCCAGCCCGCGAGCCGCTTCGTCTCGGCCAGGACGTTCTCGCCGAGCGGGGAGCCGTGCGCCTTCGCCGTACCTTCGATCCCTGGTGCGCCGTGGCCGATGATGGTGCGGACGGCGATGAAACTGGGTCGCGGGTCGGCCTTGGCGCGGGTGATCGCCGCGTCGATCGCGGCCAGGTCGGTGCCGTCGACCGCGGCTTCGGTGTGCCAGCCGTAGGCCGCGAAGCGGGCGAGCTGGTCATCACCGGTGGAGCGCTCGACTCCCCCGTCGATGGTGATGGCGTTGTCGTCCCAGAGCACGATGAGTCGCCCCAGCCCGAGATGGCCGGCGAGAGACGCCGACTCGTGGCTGATGCCCTCCATCAGGCAGCCGTCGCCGACGATCGCGTAGGTGCGGTGGTCCGTCACCTCGGGGTACCGGGTGTGGGTCATCCGCTCGGCGAGAGCCAGGCCCACGGCCATGGCCAGCCCCTGGCCGAGCGGTCCGGTGGTGCACTCGACGCCGGCGGTGTGCCCGAACTCCGGGTGTCCCGGTGTGCGCGAGCCGAGCTGGCGGAAAGTCCGCAGCTCCTCGGTCGGCAGGTCGTAGCCGAAGATGTGCAGGAGGCCGTAGAGCAGCGCCGAGCCGTGGCCGGCCGACAGCACGAAGCGGTCACGGTCGGCCCAGGTCGGGTCGGCGGGGTCGTGGCGCAGGTGCCGACTCCACAGCGTCCATGCCATCGGCGCAGCACCCATGGGCATGCCGGGATGCCCCGAGTTGGCGGCCTGGACCATGTCGGCGGCCAGGAAGCGGAGGGTATCAATGGCCAGCTGGTCGGTCGAGACCGTCGTGGGCTCGGACTGCAGGACGTCGGTCATGGGGCACCTCGGAATGTCGTGATTAGGGGACTGGTCATGTTGGCGGCGGCGATCTCTCGGAGCCGGCTGACGGCGGCTGTCTTGCCGTCGGGGTAGGCGTACATCCACGAGCCTGAGATGAAGACGTCTGCGCCGGCGGCCGCCGCCCCGCGAACGGTCGAGTCGGTGATGCCGCCGTCAACCTCAAGCTCGATGTCGAGGCCGGACTCATCGATCATCCGGCGCAGGCTTGCGACCTTGGGCTCGACCGCAGAGATGTAAGCTTGGCCCCCGAAGCCCGGGTTGACCGTCATCGCAAGGACCAGGTCGGTCTCCTCCATGACATGCTGGAAAACTTCGGCCGGGGTGTGCGGGTTCAACGCGACCCCGCTGCGGGCGCCGAGTTCACGAATGCGGTGAAGCGTGCGGTGCAGGTGGGTGCACGCCTCGGAGTGCACGATGACGAGGTCACAGCCCGCGTCGACATACTTTCCCAGCAACTCGTCGGGATTGACGACCATGAGGTGCGCCTCGAAGCCGACCGAGCTGTGCGGGCGCGCTGCCGCGATCACGTCGGGACCGAAGGTGAGGTTGGGGACGAACACGCCGTCCATCACGTCCCACTGGATGCGGTCGACGCCGGACTCGCAGAGCGCGCGGACCTCGTCACCGATGCGGGCAAAGTCAGCGGGCAGCACGGAGGGCACGATGAGCGGACTATGGGTTCGGGTGTCGTTCGCGGCGGGCTGGGCCATCGGGATCGCTTCCCTTCTGGTCTGGTGCTTCCATTCGACCGCGCGCGTCGGTGTAGGGCACTCACCCACCTGGGTGGAGGTGCGGGTGAAATGCTCGACGGACATCCCCGTGGACCCGCTCCGATGACTAACCTTGTGCCATGCCGGAGATCGCCCCGAGCCCCCTGCGCCTCGTCCTCGTCGACGACCACGAGATGGTGCTGCAAGGTCTGTGCGCAATCTTCGGCCACTTCGCGGGAGATGTGCAGATTCTGGGCCAGTCGACCAACGCAACGGCTGCCGTCGCGCTTGTCGCGGATCTAAGCCCCGACGTGCTCTTGTGCGACGTGCGCATCGGCCAGGACAGCGGCCTCGACCTGTGCCGGCAGGTCACTACCCAGTACCCCGGCACCAAGGTCGTCCTGCTGACGGCGTACGACGACGATCACTACCTTTACCAGGCGCTCCGGGTCGGCGCCTCGGGGTACATCCTCAAGCGCATTGACGGACAGGACCTTGTAACAGATCTACTGTTGGTCCGTGAGGGGGAGACGGTCGTGGATCGCGCGTTGGCGGGTCGGGTGGCGTTCTCTGCCGCCAGGCTGAGTGCCGGGGAGTTCTGGTCGGGGGCGCATCTCGGGCTCACCCACCGCGAGTCCGAGGTTCTCGAGCTTATCGTCTCAGGTCATTCGAACAAGGGCGTAGCCAACAAGCTGGTGGTGAGCGAGGACACCGTGAAGAGCCACATTCGCGGCCTCTACCGAAAGCTCGGGGTCTCCGACCGCAGCGGTGCGACCGCGGTGGCGCTCCGGGAGGGCCTGTTCCGGTGAGGCCCGCCGGCGACGGTGTGCCCGACGCCCGACAGCTCGCGGAGCTGTTGGATGCGGACGGCGCGCTCCTATACGAGATCGACGACCAGAATCTCACCATCGCCGACATGTTCCCCCCGCATCCCTCCGCCGCATCCCTGGTGTTGCAGGTCGGTTTTGGCGTCACCGGCCGAGTGGCTCGCACGCAGCAGCCGGTGCTACTGGAGGCGGACTCTCCGCGCAACGCGCTCCATCGGCAGTTGCTCGGGCTCACGCCCGACAAGACGGTGGCGCGGATGTGCTTGCCGCTCCCGGGGGTCGACGGTCGGGTGATCGGCGTGCTTGCCGTGCACCGAAACTCGCGTCGCCCGTTCGGTGAGCCGGATCTGGTGGCCGCGGAGTCCGTGGTTGCCATGCTCGGTCTGCGCGTTCACGCGCAACAGCTCTTCCGGGCTGTCAGCCGGCACCGCACCGAGCGTGACCGGCTGATCCAGCAGGCAGTCCATGCCCAGGAGGCAGAGCGCCGCCGACTGGCGTTCGACCTGCACGACGGGGTCACCACGGCGTTGGCATCGATGTCGTTCCACCTCTCGGCTGCGGACCTCACCGTGTCCGAGCTCGCCTGCAGCGACGAGCCCGATCTAGCTGCTTGGGTCAGGGAACTGTACCGCGCGCGAGACGAGCTCTCCAATGCCCGGGCGCTCGCGGACCTGGCCTACAACCAGACCCGCGCGGCGATCGCCGGACTGCACAGCCTAGTCCTGGACGACCTCGGGCTGGTCGCGGCGATCGAATCGCTCGTGCAGACAGCGCAACGAGACGACGGGCCGGACATCCGGCTCGTCGTGGACCCCGAGGCGGACCTAGCCACGATCCCGGACCACGCGGCTGCGTCGCTCTACCGGATTGCCCAGGAGACGCTCGCCAACGCGATCAAGCACGCCGTAGCTGAGAAGATCACTCTTTCGCTACGACGCGTGAGCGACTCAATGATTCTAGGATGTGCCGACGACGGCCTGGGCTTCGACGTGGCGGACGCGCGTGCCTCCCGAGTGGGGAATTTGGACGGGGACCAGCACTTCGGCCTGAGCTCGGTCGCGGAGCGGTGTGCGGTGATCGGGGCCTCGTTGCGAATCGAGTCGGCGCCCGGTCGCGGGACCACCGTCTTGGTCGAGCTACCCCTGTCGTAGAAACAGGTTTCTGGTCCGTCGTTTCTTGTGTGTCCGACTCAGGCGGTGGCATCGGCGGCCCGACGACAGTTGTCGAGAAGTCGTTCCTGCGCAGCGTCGACGTTGGCCGGGTCTCCACCCCATCTGTTCAGTGCCGCACTCACCAGGGCCCGCCCGAACGAGAACGTCACGTCCCAGGGTCGGTTCGGAATCGCGCTGAGCTCCTTGAGGAAAGCGCACACGTCCTCCGTCGGGTGCCCCCCGGACAGGAATGCGATCCCGGGGACGGCCGATGGCACCGTCTCGCGAAGGATCTCGAAGGTTGCGGCGGCAACGACAGCCGCGCTGACCTTCGCCGCATCCAGGCCAGGCGTGACGAAGTTCGGCTTGAGCACGATGCCCTTCAGGTCGACGCTTGCGTCATCGAGCTCGCTGAAGACGACAGCGAGCGCCAGGCGGGTTGTGTCGGCGCATGCCACGATGTCGTGGTCGCCGGCGCAGAGCACCTCCGGTTCGACGATCGGAACGATGCCGTGCTCCTGGCACAGGGCCGCATAGCGAGCCAGCGCGTGCGCGTTGGCGCGAGCCGTGTGCTCGGTGGTCGTGGTGATTTCGATGACGGCTCGCCATTTGGCGAATGCGGCTCCACGTTCGGCGTATGACGACAGGCGAGCGCCGAGGCCGTCGAGCCCTTCCGTGATGAGGGCGCCGCCACCACCGGGCAACGGGGTGGTGCCGGTGTCGACCTTGATGCCGGGCAGGACTCCCAGTTCGCGGGCCGCGACCGGGAACGGGCGCCCATCGCTGAGCTCCTGACCAAACGTCTCGTCGGCAAGGATGATGCCACTGACCGCCGTCGAGAGTCCGGGAGCGGTGAGCAGGAGCTCGCGGTAGTCCCGGCGCGCGGCCTCACTGGCCGTGATGCCTCGCCCCTCGAGGCGGGCAGACATCGTCTTGATGGACTCGTCGGCGGCGAGGATGCCGCGGCCACCGTGGGTCAGTTCGCGGGCTGTGCTGTGGAGGATGCTCATGCCCGCAGCATGCGCAGGGCGCGGCGACGGGGACTCACCCCTTCGGGCGATCCCTGGTGTGAAACCTCGCTTCCCCCACGGCCTCCTCGTTGCTGACATGCCGCACGAACAACCGCGTCGCCGAATTCGGCTCGGCGCTGGTGCACAGGTGCCAGGGGCGGTCAAGGGGGGTGCCGGCCAGAGGATAGGTGGTGAGCTCCCCGCTTGAGACCTGGCCGCGCACGGCCTCTTCGTGCACGAGGGTCACGCCAAGCCCCTGCCGCGCAGCGGCCACGGCGGCCCCGGACGTGCCTAGGGTGAGGAGGGGAGGCCTGGCCTGGAGCCGGTTGAGGAGCGACAGCGCGGTGTCCCGCGTGCCTGAGCCGACGGCGGTGAGCAACCACGGCGTGCTCAACGGGTCACCGTCGAGGCCGGGGCGTCCGACCAGCAGCAGCCTGTTGGGGCGGCGGGCGCGGGTGATCAGGCCCGCGCCGCGCGGGGGCCGGCCGGCCAGCACCACGTCTACGTGGTGATCGGCGGCCAGCGCGAAGAGCTCGTCTCGTGGCAGCACCGACAGCGACAGCGCGACCTGGGGGTGCTCACGGGCGAAGGACGCGACCAGGGCAGGCAGGACGTATTCGCTCGCCGTCGCGACGGCTCCGATCCGCACGCGGCCGCGGTCCGCCTCGTGCACGGCTCCGGCCGCCTCGGCCAGCAGACCCAGCAGCTTGCGGACATAGGAGGCGAAGATGACTCCGGCGTCGGTGGGCACGATGCCGCGACCAGCCTTGGTGAAGAGGGGTACGCCGAGCACCGATTCCAGCGCGGTGATGGCGGCCGACACGGCAGGCGGCGTCACGTGGAGGGATTCGGCGGCCACCCGGACACTACCGCCGTCGTACACCGCAATGAACGTTTGCAGACGAGCCCAGGTGGCAGCTGCCGGGAGGTCCGTGGCTCTGGTCATAGCTAATCTATCTCTTAACTCTTGGCAGTGAAGAGTCAATTGTAGTTGACCAGTTGCGCCCACAGACTGGTCTCCCGCAGGCAACCGGAAAGGAAACTGCGATGACAACCATCGAAACGAGCACGGAGATCAAGGAACGCTGGGACCCAGGCGTCCAGAGCTATGCAGGCATGGGCTATTGGAACCCCGACTACGAGCCGAAGGAAACCGACATCCTCGCGGTCTTCCGGATGACGCCACAGGACGGCGTGGACAAGGTCGAGGCCGCCGCGGCGGTGGCGGGAGAGTCCTCGACCGCGACCTGGACCGTGGTCTGGACAGACCGGCTGACCGCCAACTCGCACTACCAGGCCAAGGCCTACAAGGTCGAGGACGTCCCGGGTCGTCCGGGCGAGTACTTCGCCTACATCGCCTACGACATCGACCTTTTCGAGGAGGGCTCGATCGCCAACCTTACCTCCTCGATCATCGGCAACGTGTTCGGGTTCAAACCCCTGAAGGCACTGCGGCTGGAGGACATGCGGATCCCGGTCGCTTACAAGAAGACCTTCCAAGGGCCTGCGCACGGCATCGTCATGGAGCGGGAGTTCCTCAACAAGTACGGACGCCCGCTGCTCGGCGCCACAATCAAGCCCAAGCTCGGCCTGTCGGCCCGGAACTACGGCCGTGTCGTCTACGAGGCCTGCAAGGGTGGCCTCGACTTCACCAAGGACGACGAGAACATCAACTCCCAGCCGTTCATGCGGTGGCGCGACCGGTTCCTCTTTGGCATGGAGGGCCTCAACAAGGCGATGGCCGAGACTGGTGAGCTGAAGGGTCACTACTTCAACATCACCGCGGGCACGATGGAGGAGATGTATCGCCGGGCGGAGTTCGCCAAGGAGATCGGCAGCATCATTGTGATGATCGACCTGACGATCGGCTACACCGCGATCCAGTCGATGGCGAACTGGTGCCGTCAGAACGGGCTGCTGCTTCACCTGCATCGGGCCGGACACTCGACCTACACCCGTCAGAAGACGCATGGTGTGAGCTTCCGAGTGATCTCGCAGTGGTGTCGACTGATGGGTGTCGACCACGTGCACGCCGGCACGGTCGTCGGCAAGCTAGAGGGGGATCCGGCCACCACGCGTGGCTTCTACGACACGCTGCGCGAGGACAAGGTCCCGACCAACTTGCAGAACGGCATCTTCTTCGACCAGGAGTGGGCATCGATACCGGGCGTCATGCCCGTCGCCTCGGGAGGCATCCACGCCGGGCAGATGCACCAACTGCTCGACCTCTTCCAGGACGACGTCATCCTGCAGTTCGGCGGCGGCACAATCGGACACCCCTACGGCATCGCCGCGGGCGCCGAGGCCAACCGGGTCGCGCTCGAAGCAATGGTCAAGGCCCGCAATGAGGGCAGGGACCTTCTGCGAGAAGGCCCCGACTTGCTCCGCAAGGCGGCCAAGACCTGCCAGCCACTGGAGGCCGCTCTCACCACCTGGGGCGAGGTCACCTTCGACTACACCAGCACCGACGCCCCCGACTTCGTCCCGACCGCGACCCCGTCCTGACCACAACTCATCGAGAGGAGCACACCATGAGCAAGATCCACTACGGTACCTTCTCCTACCTGCCAGATCTCACCGACGAGGAGATCGCGGCCCAGGTGAAGTACGCGCTCGACCACGAGTGGCCCGTGTCTATCGAGTACACCGACGACCCCCACCCCCGCAACATTTACTGGGAGATGTGGGGCCTGCCGATGTTCGACCTGATCGAGCCCGACGGCGTCCTCACGCAGATCAACGAGTGCCGGACCGCCAAGCCGGAGCACTACATCCGCGTGCTCGCCTACGACGCCAGGCTCGGCAAGCAGACGACCGCCATGTCGTTCCTAGTCCAGACCCCCACGAACGAGCCGGGCCTGCTGCTCGTGCGCCAGGACGCCCACGACCGAGTCCAGCATTATTCAGTGAAGTCTTACGCCACCGACCGGCCTACCGGAACGCGCTACGCGGGAGAGTGAAATCATGGCATCCCAGGGGTTCGGATATCCACCAACGGCCGCTACTGGTGGCGGACCGGCCGCCACCCCCGATGAGCAGACGGCCGAGGCCGTGATCCTCGCAGACGACGCCCAGCTGGATCTTGCCGCGGACGAGGCTGCAGCCAGGGTCGAGGAGACCCTGGCTGCCCTCGACGCGGAGCTGGTCGGGCTGGCATCGGTCAAGCGCAGGGTTCGGGAGATCGCCTCACTGCTCCAGGTCGACCGCGCGCGCGGCCAGTTCGGCCTATCGTCGTCGAAGCCCACCCTGCATATGAGCTTCACCGGTGGGCCGGGAACCGGCAAGACCACCGTGGCCATGCGGATGGCGGCGATTCTGCACGCGCTCGGCTACATCCGTGCGCCGCGGGTGCACGTTGTCACCCGCGACGATCTCGTCGGCCAATTTATCGGTCACACCGCGCCGAAGACAAAAGAGGCGATCGCCAAGGCAGCAGGGGGGATCCTCTTCATCGACGAGGCCTACTACCTTTTCCGTCCGGAAAACGAACGGGACTACGGACAGGAAGTCATCGAAATCTTGCTCACCGAAATGGAGAACGACCGTGGGAACCTCGTGGTCGTCTTCGCCGGCTATCCCGACCGGATGGCGACGTTCTTCTCGGCGAACCCCGGCCTCAGCTCCCGTGTCCCCCACCACATCGAGTTCGAGGACTACAACCACGACGAGTTGATGCAGATCGCTGAACTGATGGTCGCGGGGGAGAACTTCCGATTCGACGAGGAGGCACGCGAGGTCTTCTCGGAGTACCTCACCCTTCGGCGAGCTCGACCGAACTTCTCCAACGCACGCAGCGTCCGCAACGCGATCGAGCGGTGCCGGCTCCGTCAAGCGCGGCGACTTGTCGGGCTCGACCGTCCGCTGGGGAAGCAGGACCTGATCTTGCTGACCGCCGAGGACGTCCGCGGTAGCACCCTCTTCACCGATCGGGCCGAGGAGAGAGAAAGCTCCGCGGACTGAATCGGCGACGGCGCCGGTCCGGCTGCTCACCAAGGTCGAGGGGTCGACCGCGAGCTGGGGCCTCGGCGCGGCGCCTGGACGTGCGCTCGGCGGCTGTGCCCGGGCCTGTGGTCCGCGGCCATTGGCAGTCGCCAGCCCCTCCAAGAAGAGGTGCTCATGGCGTCCGAGCACCGGATACCGCGCAGCCGTGTGCACGAGCGTTTCGGTGCGCACCATATGGAGAAGCGTCGGCGGCGTTCCTTCGAGCCCCGGGGATCCTTCGCTGCCTGCGAGGAAGCCGGACCAGTCATGCTGTGAGCAGCCAGTCGAGCACCTGATGATCGTCGAGCCGGGCGCCAAGCCACGTGGCTGCGGAAAGATCATGGTGCTCGGTGAAGCCGTTGGGGATGCAGAGGCAGCGCAGTCCCGCACCCAGGGCTGCCTCGACCCCGAGTGGTGAAGCCTCCACTGCTACCGCGTGGTCGGGGTGAACATGCCCCAGGCGCAGAACCTCGCGGTGGGCATCGGGAGCCGGTTTTAAACGCCTCACCTCGCTATCCGTCACCATCACCTCGAAGGTGTCGCCAAAAAGTCGGCCCAGCAGTGGTTCGACCCAGATACGTGACCCAGTCGTCGCGACATGCATGCGCGCCCCTGCTTCGCGCAGCGAGCGCAACAGCCAGACAGCACCTGGGCGAGGTTGGATCCCTCCCGACAGGACCAAAGTGCGAAAGATCTCAATCTTGCGCCTGTGCAACTCGGCGGCCACCTTGTTCGCCTCGTGCTCGTCCCAGCCTTGTAGGCGCAACCATCGATCCAGTCGGCCGCCGCCCGTCACCGTGAGGAAGGCTGCGTATTCTTCCTCGTCCCACTGATACGGGAAACCGCTCTCCTTGAAGGCACAGTTGAAAGCCACCCGATGACGGTCTCTTACGCTGTCGACCAACGTCCCATCGACGTCGAAGATGACGTGCCGGGTCATCGTCATTGCCGCCGGTCGCCGTCAATCGTGGCACCGTCCGTAGAAAGGTATCGCTCCACCTCGGCGCGGCGGCGATCCGGCTCGGTGATCGGGTCATGGTTGGCGTTCGACCTGACCAACCGCGCGCCGATGCTGCGAACGCTCCGCCTCACGCAGAACCCGGTCTTGCTCTTGAAACGCGGCAGTGGGACTCCTGCGCGCAACAACAACGGGCGCCGAGGATGTCGTCCGGTAGGCGGGGAGATCAGGGAAGGCGTGGCCGCGTCGACGGGGCGATCCACTTGGCGGGCCGAGGCGAGTTCGTCTAGAGAGCCGGGACAGTATGCCTGGACAGGCGTGAGTACGGGTGCGATCGTGGGGGACGGCGCCGGGGTCACCGGAAGATGTCAAGGCTGGTGAGACAGTCGTTGTCTAGGCGGTCTGTATCAGGGCCTCCTGGGAGGG